>NZ_JASLIX010000091.1:0-61532 GCF_030152715.1 Paenalcaligenes sp. | reverse complement strand
CCACCACGACGACCACCACCAAAAATATCGCCAAAAATATCGCCAAAGGCTTCAGCAAAGTCAGCACCACCCATGCCACCCATGCCGCCGCCCATGCCGCCCATCCCATTCGGGTCCACACCGGCATGACCAAAACGGTCATACGCAGCACGTTTTTCATCATCGTATAAGATTTCGTAGGCCTCTTTGACTTCTTTAAATTTTTCTTCGGCCTCTTTGCTGTCCGGGTTGCGATCAGGATGGTATTTCATCGCTAACCGGCGATAGGCTTTGCGAATATCGTCTTTTGACGCATTTTTCGCAAGACCTAATATTTCATAAAAATCGCGTTTTGCCATAATGACTGTGAGCGTATAGACGCTGTCTTAGTAAACAAGAATGCCCGATCCCTGGTGACCACCAGAAACCGGGCTTGTGAGCATTTAAGCCAATTGCAAATTAGTCGCGCTTAACTTCTTTGAAGTCAGCATCAACGACATTGTCATCAGCAGGCTTGTCGGCTTCGGCACCAGCGGCTTGTTGCGCTTGCATATCCGCGTAGATTTTTTCACCTAGTTTTTGTGCTGCGGTGGTCAACGCTTCGGTTTTCGCCTCGATATCTGCTTTGTCGTCACCTTTTAAGGCGATTTCTAGATCAGCAATGGCTTTTTCAATAGCTTCTTTTTCGGAAGCCTCGAGCTTATCGCCATAGTCCTCTAGGGATTTGCGGGTAGAGTGTACGAGCGCTTCGCCTTGGTTACGTGCGGTAGCCAGCTCTGCAATACGGCGGTCTTCCTCGGCATGAGCCTCGGCGTCAGCCATCATGCGCTGAACCTCTTCTTCGGTCAGACCAGAGCTTGCTTTAATGGTGATCTTGTTTTCTTTACCGGTACCTTTGTCTTTGGCCGATACATTCAAAATACCATTCGCATCAATATCAAATGTGACCTCGATCTGTGGCTCCCCACGGCGTGCCGGTGGAATCCCCTCCAGGTTAAATTCACCTAATAGTTTGTTCCCTGCCGCAATCTCACGCTCACCTTGGAAAACTTTAATCGTTACAGCTGGCTGGTTATCATCAGCTGTAGAGAACACTTGCGAGTGACGAGTAGGAATCGTGGTGTTTTTGTGAATCATTTTAGTCATTACACCACCTAGGGTTTCAATCCCTAAGGATAAAGGTGTTACGTCTAAAAGCAACACATCAGAACGGTCACCCGACAATACGGAACCTTGGATTGCAGCCCCAGTAGCGACGGCTTCATCAGGGTTAATATCACGGCGTGGGTCACGGCCAAAGAACTCTTTTACCTTTTCTTGGACCTTGGGCATACGTGTCATCCCGCCCACTAAGATCACGTCATCAATATCGGAAACTTTTACGCCAGCATCTTTAATGGCGATACGGCAAGGCTCAAGCGAACGCTCAATTAAATCCTCGACCAGAGCTTCGAGCTTGGCACGAGAAATTTTCAAGTTCAAGTGCTTTGGACCAGAGGCGTCTGCAGTAATATACGGCAGGTTGATCTCGGTCTGCGTAGTCGAAGAAAGCTCAATCTTGGCTTTTTCTGCGGCTTCTTTTAGACGCTGCAAAGCCAGAACGTCTTTGGATAGATCGGCACCACTCTCTTTTTTGAACTCTTCGATGATGTAGTCGATGATACGCTGGTCAAAGTCTTCACCACCTAAGAAGGTATCGCCGTTGGTCGACAACACTTCAAACTGTTTCTCTCCATCGATGTCGGCGATCTCGATGATAGAAACGTCAAAGGTACCACCACCTAAGTCATAGACAGCGATTTTGCTATCGCCTTTAGCGGCCTTATCCAAACCAAATGCTAAAGCAGCAGCGGTTGGCTCGTTAATAATGCGCTTGACTTCAAGCCCAGCAATTCGGCCAGCGTCTTTGGTTGCCTGGCGCTGACTATCGTTAAAGTAAGCGGGCACCGTGATGACGGCTTCGGTGACCTCTTCGCCTAAGTAATCTTCGGCGGTTTTTTTCATTTTACGCAAGATATCAGCTGATACCTGCTGTGGCGCTAACGCTTTGCCTTGTGCTTCGACCCAGGCGTCGTTATTGTCGGCCTTAATGATTTTATAAGGCATTTTTTCAATGTCGTCTTGAACGGTTTTCTCGTCAAAACGACGACCAATTAAGCGTTTAACCGCAAAAATGGTGTTTGTGGGGTTAGTGACGGCCTGACGTTTAGCTGGAGCCCCGACCAGAATCTCGCCATCGTCCATATAAGCCACGATGGAAGGCGTAGTACGACCGCCCTCGGCGTTTTCGATAATACGAATTTGATCGCCTTCTTGGACAGACACACAGCTGTTGGTTGTACCCAAGTCAATACCAATGATTTTGCTCATTTTTTATTTCCTAGCCTGTATTTGGTTTTGCGCTGATTCGCAATAAATTAATTCGTTAATTCCTATATGGGGTAGGGTTTTTATTTTTCAAGCCCCAACTAGTCGCTCTACTGACCCGCTGAAACCATAACAAGTGCAGGGCGTAAAACGCGTTCGGACAAGGCATAGCCTTTTTGAAGCACCTGGGCAATGGTGTCCTTGGGCTGGTCTGAAGGAATAGAAGAAATGGCTTGGTGATGATGTGGGTCGAATTTTTCCCCGACCTCTGGCGCAATTTCAACAAGCTTATGGCGCTCAAAAGCGGAGTTTAGCTGACGTAACGTGGTTTCTACGCCTTCGATAAGCACTTCTAGGGTTTGGTCTTCTTGGGCAAGCGCTGCTTCTAGGCTATCTCGCACGGGAATAAGGCTCTCAGCAAAGCTTTCTACCGCAAACTTGCGCGCTTTTGCGACATCCTCAGCGGCGCGGCGACGAATATTTTCGACTTCGGCTTTGGCGCGTAAAAGCTGGTCGTAGTATTCGGAGACTTTAGCTTGGGCTTCGGATAGCTCGGCCGCCAAATCCGACGTTTCGGGAACTTGAATCGTCTCGTCGTTAGCATCGTCCATAGCAGATAGCTCTTCTGCGGGACTGGACTGTTCTAAATCTGCAGTTTGTTCTTGCGTATTATCCTGCGGTTGCTTCGGTGCGGACATAGGTTTCTCCACGTATAAATCAAAAATAATAACGATAGAAACCATATGGGGGCATACGCCCCCACTTCAAGCCCACTTTTGTGTTTTTTGTAAAATTAAAACTGGTTTTGAATACGACGATACGCTTGCGCTAACGATACATTTGTATGCATCACGGATTCAGAGAAGTCCTTTGCTGACTGAGGCACGGTTTTTAAGGCGCTTAGGTCAGTGGCTTCTTTTACTACTGTAGCCGAAGGCAAGTAAAAATGCTCGGGGATATCATGCCCATCTACCACACAGTTGTGGCGCACTACAGCCGAATCACCCACCGTGCAGTTAAACAACACCGTGTTAAAACCAATAAACACATGGCTGCCTACAGTACAAGGCCCATGCACAATAGAGCGGTGCGCAATAGAGGTGTGCTCACCAATGGTTACCGCTGCACCGTCTTTGGAGTGAATCACCACCCCGTCTTGGATATTGGAGTTAGCTCCAATCACAATAGGCTCGAGATGGCCATTTTCATCAAGCTCATCCGCGCGGATAACCGCATAAGGACCTATAAATACGTGGGGGCCAACTTCGATACGACCACACAATACAGCAGTAGGGTCGACAAAAGCCGTTTCGTGTACAACCGGATAATCACCCCGTGGATTTTTTCTTAACATCAGATCTTCCTGAATAAAAGACCGCTTTTAGTAAAGCTTTCTAAAAAAAGCACAACCAAGCTGCGGACAAACGGTTTTATTTTAGGCTAATTTGTGACCTTAGGTAATTCCCATCCACCTAAATTCTGCAACACAATGTCGCTCAAACCAGCAATCCAGCCTTTGTCATCGTTTAAACAAGCAATATAGCTAAAGTTTTGCCCCCCCTCCTCTAAAAAAGCGTCTCTACACTCTTGTTGTATTTCTTCCAATGTTTCCAAACAATCGGCCAAAAATCCCGGACAGGCCACCTGTACAGATTGCACTCCCTCTTTAGCCCATTGGCGCAATGTCGGTTCAGTATAAGGCTCAAGCCACTGATCGGCACCAAAGCGACTCTGAAAACTAGCAAACACAGGCACATCGGCATCGACCAAGGCTTCGCGCACCGCCGCAGTAGTCAACATGCACTCGCGGTAATACGGATCCCCCGCCACCACAGAGCGACGCGGTATGCCATGAAAACTAAGCAACAAGCGCTGCGGCTTCCCATGCTGCTGCCAATGGCGCTGAATACTTTGTACTAGTGGTTGTATATAGGCTGGGTGCTGACAAAAACTTTTAATAAAGCGCGTTTCGGGCTGGTTACGACGCTTACGCAAATAGCGGTTAAGCTCATCGACCGCTGTAGCAGTGGTGCTGGCGGCATATTGTGGATACATCGGCACCATTAAAATGCGCTCACACCCCAAAGCGGTTAGCTCATTAAGCACATCATGCATTGCTGGCTTTCCATAGCGCATGGCTAAACGCACCGGAATAGAATGCCCTTGGGCTTGTAGTTGCTGCTGCAAACCCTGTGCTTGCGCCTGACTATAAACCAACAACGGAGACCCCTGATCCATCCAGATGGACGCATACTTAGGAACCAGTTTACGCGGTCTAAAAGGCAATACAAAACAGCGCAAAATAATCTGCCACAATGCGGCGGGCAGCTCCACCACCCGCTGATCCGATAAAAACTGAGCTAAATAGCGCCGAATATCACCGGCTGTCGCGGTGGCTGGCGTACCTAAGTTCACAAGCAGCACCCCTACCCGAGGTGCGGCTAAGGTACGAATATGAGGATCAAGCAAATTATTTTCCGCTGCTTCCGCGTAGTATTTTTTTGAACACATAATAAAAATGATTAGACGTGATGACTCAAGGCATTAGATAACATTCGAGCCGTAATATCTACTATAGGGATGACTTTATCGTAAGCCATACGCGATGGGCCAATTACCCCTAAGGTTCCTAATACTTGGCCATCGACCTCGTAAGGGGCTGTGACCACAGAGATTTCCTCTAAAGGCACCAAATGCGAGTCCCCCCCAATATAAATCTGCACCCCTTGTGCTTTGCGAGACACATCCAATAAATGTAGCCATTCTGTTTTCTTTTCAAACAAATCAAATAGATGGCGTAATTTATCCATGTCTGCCACCATCTCGCTGACATTAAGCAGCTTGCTTTCGCCTGAGATGACCACCGCCTCGGCATAATCGGGCTCACTATCACCGGTTTCTACCGCCACCTGCATTAAACGCGTAATATCTTCACGCAAAGAAGATAACTCTCCGGATAAAGCTTCCCGTACTTGGGTAAATGACATCCCAGAAAAATGTTGATTAAAGAAATTACTGGCCTCAATGAGCTCGTGTTCTTTGTAGTCTCTGGACACAAAAAGAATACGGTTTTGCACATCACCACTTGGGGTCACAATAATTAAGAGCACCCGTTTTTCTGATAATCGAATAAAATCAATTTGTTTGAACGTATTAGCACGCTTAGGCGCTAGCACTACCCCGGCAAACTGTGACAGGTTCGATAACAGTTCTGCTGCTGAGCTAACCGCACGCGCAGGCTCATAACGAGGGATCTGTAACGCCAGTTTTTCCGAAAAGGAAAAATCATTGCGTGGTACTGCCAGGAGCTGATCTACAAAAATACGATAGCCTTGCGGTGTAGGCACACGCCCCGCCGAGGTGTGTGGACTTTGTATAAGCCCCAAGTCTTCCAGATCCGCCATCACATTGCGGATCGTCGCCGGAGACAAATCAAACATTTTGGATAATGTTCTAGATCCTACTGGCTGACCATCGGCAATATAACGCTCAATCAATACATTTAATAATGCGCTTGCTCTATCATCCATAGCAGTAAATAAGCAAATTATGCGATTCGTTACGATTACCTACCCAACATAAATGGGCTAGCACCTCTATAATTCTAATCTAATTATTACTAACAAATCATAAGGTCTTACCTCATGCATTTTAAGTCAGTGGCAATTATCGGCCGCTACCAAGACAGTGGCTTAGATGCGCCCTTACGCGCTTTGGCAAACACCCTACAACAAGCCGGCTGTCACGTCATGGTCGAAGCCGACACCGCTCGTTACATCGGGGTTACCGAGCTCCCCACACGCACATATGCCGAAATTGGCGCGCAAGCGGATCTCGCCGTTATTATGGGTGGCGACGGTACGATGATCGGCGCTGCTAGAAATCTGGCTAATTACGATGTACCTTTGATTGGTATCAACCATGGCCGCTTGGGCTTTATTACTGATATTCCTATCAATAATGCTCATGAAGCAGTAAGTAGCGTCATTGCAGGGCACTATCAGGCCGAGGACCGCAGCTTACTTGAAGGACGTATCGTACGCGATGGCGAAGTGTTGTACTCTGGTATTGCCCTCAATGATATTGTGATCAATCGTGCAGGGCGAGGCGGGATGATTGAGCTCCGTGTAGAGCTAGACGATATTTTCATGCATCGCCAACGAGCAGACGGAGTGATTATATCTACTCCCACAGGCTCCACAGCCTATGCTTTAGCAGCCAACGGTCCCATTTTACATCCCTGTTTGAACGCTTTACTTTTAGTGCCAGTTGCCCCACAAACGCTGTCTAACCGCCCTGTCGTCGTGCCCGATACCAGTACGCTAAGCCTGACCATCACAACCTTAGGGCGGGTAGAGTCTGGAGCAAGCGTACATTTTGATATGCAAGCCTGGTCCGACTGCCAAGCAGGAGATCGCGTCGATATTCGACGTGCTCAAAACACAGTGCGCTTTATTCATCCAGAGGGCTATAGCTTTTTTTCCACCTTAAGGCAAAAATTAGACTGGAATCGAATCCCCGCCGACGAGAACGAGTAAATTCATATGCTATGTTCCCTACATTTACGCGATTTTGTGATCGTTGAACACAATCACATCGAGTTTGCCTCAGGTTTTACCGTTTTCTCAGGTGAAACGGGCGCTGGTAAGTCCATCTTGATCGATGCGCTCTCTCTTGCTCTTGGTGGGCGAGGAGACGCAAACGTGGTGCGCCAAGGCAAAGAAAAAGCTGAAATCATCGCCACCTTTGCTCCGCCTGCCTCTGCCTTAAGCTGGCTCGCTGAGCACGATTTGCCTACCGATGAAAGCCTAATTTTGCGTCGCCTCATTGATAACCAAGGCCGTAGCCGAGCTTATATAAATGGCGTTCCCTCTACGGTAAGTCAACTACGCGAGCTCGGAGCACTTTTGGTTGATATCCATGGCCAGCATGCTCATCAAAGCCTGCTGCAACCCCATGCCCATGCGTTGATTTTAGATAGTCAAGGGCAACACCTATCCCTTAGCCAGGACGTCGCACAACGATGGCAAGCATGGCAAAAAGCAAAAATGGCTTTTGATAGCGCACAACAAGATAGCCAAGCCCATGAACAAGAGCTTGAGCTCCTTGACTGGCAAATTCAACAGCTCGACGAGCTCGGCTTAGTCGAGGGCGACTGGGAGCAGTTAACAGCCGAACATGAGCGTTTAGCTCACGCGCAGTCTTTATTGGATGGAGCCGCCCATTGCGTACACTGTCTGGACAACGATGAGGCGGGCGCGCTATCCGCTCTTCATATCGCTCTACAACATCTACAAAGCTTGCTCAAACACGACCCACAGCTTGAGCCGATCTATCAAACGCTGGAGTCTGCGCAAATAGCCTGTGCAGAAAGCCTTTCTGACTTGAACAGCTATTTAAGTAGTGTAGAGCTCGACCCAGAGCGTCTTACGCAATTAGAACAGCGTATGTCCATGGCGTTTGATTTAGCACGCAAACACAAATGCGAACCCGAAGCACTCCCCGAACGCTTATCAGAGCTTGAAAAGCGCCGCCAGCAATTACAGCAATCCGCCGACCTTGCCGCACTTGAGCAGACGATGCTCCAAGCCAAGCAGCACTATGATGCGGCAGCGGCACAACTGAGTCACGCTCGCCAGCAAATTAGCTCTCAATTAAGTCAGCAGGTTACGGCAGCTATGCAGCAGCTCTCGATGGAAGGCGGTCAGTTTCAGGTATTACTCACCCCTCATGAGCCAAGTAGCCATGGCAATGAAAAAGTGGAATTTTTGGTTGCCGGCCATGCTGGAGTCAAGCCTGCCCCGTTAAGCAAGGTCGCTTCGGGTGGGGAACTAGCTCGAATTTCTTTGGCCTTATCGGTCATCGCCAGTCAAGCTGCCCGCGTGCCAACTTTAATTTTTGATGAGGTCGATAGCGGGATTGGTGGGGCTATTGCCGAAGTGGTAGGACGGTTATTAAATGAGCTTGGCCAACGCCATCAAGTGCTCTGTGTAACCCATTTACCCCAAGTTGCCGCATGTGGTGAACATCATTTTTTAGTCAGCAAGCACTCAGACGGCCAACAAACCGTTTCTAAAATACAACAGCTTCATACCAAGGAGCGCGTGGAGGAAATTTCAAGAATGTTAGGCGGCATAGAAATCACCGCCACCACAAGGCAGCACGCCCAAGAAATGTTAGGGCTACGTACTTCATAAAAAAAGGGGCTATATGAGCCCCTTTTTGGTGTTTAACGAGATCTTGAGCGTGTAGGCTTAGCGCTTTCTACACAATCATTACATATGCCATAAAGCACCAATGTATGGCTCTCGAGCTCAAACCCTAAATTATCAGCGATATCGTATTGTCGCTTTTCGATTTCGGGGTCGGAGAACTCCACAACTTTGGCGCAATTAGTACAAATGAAATGGTCATGATGATCGCCATCGTTTAGCTCAAATACCGCTTTACCACCATCAAATTGACTTCGCATTAAAATACCTGCTTGTTCAAATTGAGTCAGCACGCGGTACACTGTAGCTAAACCAATATCGACATCTTCGGCAATTAATAACCGGTAGACGTCTTCGGCGCTAAGGTGACGCATTTCTTCGGTTTCGTCATGGCGACGAAATACATCTAGAATCTTTAGGCGCGGAAATGTCGCCTTAAGCCCCATGTTTTTCAGTTCATTTTGGTCTTTCATGGCTAGAATTATATATCTGATTGGGGGTAAGGCTCGTTGCCCGCACTGCATAATGCAGACGGATTTCGAGGTGATTTCACAATGCACACGATGCGCATTTCTATAAACCCTTATATGATAACGATTTTATCCTAACAGGGGCAAAGTAACGCAATGAACGCAAAAAAATACTCCACTCTCTTGCGCATAGGCCTAATCGCAGGTATGACGGCTTTGACTCTTAGCGCCTGCAGCGGTAGCAAATGGGGCTTCCCCTACAAGGCTCCTGTACAACAGGGAAACTGGTTAACTACCGCCCAAATTGAACGCCTAGAGGTCGGCATGACCCGCGAGCAGGTTCGCTTTTTACTTGGTAGCCCAACCCTGCAGGACATTTTCCACAGCGATCGCTGGGAATACCCGTACTATCATAAACCAGGTTACGGCAAAGAAGAGTTACGGTTATTTACCGTTTGGTTCGAAGACGACGTATTAGTTCGCTGGGAAGGGGATCAGCAACCCAACCGACAGCCCTTTGAGCAGTCGGATTCAGGGGCTTCTGCTATTAAAAACACCCCCAACAATGAGCCCGTCACACGCCCTCTGGAGTCTCACCCAGAAAGTGCCGTCATGGAAGTCGAGCCCTTGCGCTAGTACATCGGCGTTTCGCTCTCTTGGACTGATTTACTTAACAAAGGAATTTTTATGCGTATTGCTATTGCAGGCGCTAACGGCCGTATGGGTCGTATGTTGATTGAAGCCGTTTTATCCAGTCATGATATGCAGCTTACAGTTGCTCTAGACCACGCTGGCTCAGAGGCGATCGGCAAAGATGCGGGTGCATTTCTAGGCAAAGAAACTGGCGTGTTGATTAGCGATGACTTGAGCCAACTACAGCAGGCGGATTGCTTGATCGACTTTACCCGCCCAGAAGGCACGATGAATCATGTTGCTACATGTCTTTCTCACAATTGCCAGCTTATTATCGGCACTACGGGTTTTAGCGAAGAGCAAAAAGCACGCATTCAGCAAGCCGCTGAACAAATCGCTATTGTTTTTGCTCCCAATATGAGTGTGGGTGTTAACGTTACCCTGCGCCTCATTGAGCTTGCCGCTAAGCTAATGCAAGAAGGCTTTGATGCAGAGGTATTCGAAGCCCATCACCGCAATAAAGTCGACGCTCCTTCAGGCACGGCGCTAGCTATGGGCGAGGCCATTGCAAAAACGTGGGGGGTTAACCTAAACGATGTGGCTGACTGGACACGCTACGGCCACACTGGAGCCCGAGAAGATGGCCGTATTGGCTTTTCCGTGGTGCGCGGTGGCGATATTATTGGTGATCATACTGTGTACTTTTGTGGCGAAGGGGAGCGTATTGAAATCACGCATCGCTCCAGTAACCGCACTACCTATGCACAAGGCAGCTTGCGCGCTGCGCGCTTTCTAAAAGGCAAAAGTCATGGCCTCTATACTATGCAGGACGTGTTAGGTAGCTAAAGCCATTTTCTATGCCCCCTGCCCAGTTTGGGGGCTATGGATTATCATGGGCCAGCCTTATTGCACAGCAATAGGCTCTTGCTCTAGCTGCACTTGAAAAAGCTCAAACACCTGCTGCTGAACTTGCTGCACCAAAGCCGCCACATCGGCTGCTCTTGCTCCACCATAATTCACTAAAACCAATGCTTGGTTTTTGTGCATCCCAACAGGCCCTAAGCGTTTGCCCTTCCAGCCGGCATGATCAATCAACCAGCCTGCTGCTAGCTTATATTGGCCTTGGTAAGGGTATGCAACCAAGTCTGGATACTGTGCTAACAGCTGCTCATAATGTGCCGTAGTTACAATAGGATTTTTAAAAAAGCTCCCTGCATTCGCCAGCACAGCGGGATCAGGGAGTTTTTGTTGACGAATCGCTATTACCGCCTGAAAAACCGCTTGCGCGGTAATAGGTGTTTTCTGTAAAAGCGGGTGATGCTGCAAATCCGGATAACGCAATATCGGTGTCCACGCCCCCGCCGTCACTAGTTTAAACTGCACCGCAACAATCATATAGCGCCCCTGGGGAGCTCGTTTAAAAAAGCTATCCCTATAGGCGAACTGGCAGTCCGCTGTATCTAACCACAAATATTGTGCCGTCAAAAAATCCCATACTTTCACCGCATGCACAACCTGCTGCAGTTCTATTCCATACGCACCAATATTTTGTACTGGCGCCGCACCAACCGTACCAGGAATCAAAGCCAAGTTCTCCAAGCCATACCAGCCCTGGTCCAAACAATAATGAACAAAATCATGCCAGACCTCACCTGCCTGTGCCTCCACCCATACCTCATCCCCCTGCTGTGCTATTAAACGAATCCCTTTGTTTTGCATATGGATCAATAAGGCATCAACAGTATCAGCCATCACCATATTGCTCCCACCGCCTAACACCCATCTTTTTGACGAGGTTTGTATTTTCTCTTGCAACTCAGGTAGCTGTGCTTCATTCTCAAAACATAAAAACTGTTTCGCCACAGCGGGCAAAGCCAAAGTATTTAAGGCTTGCAAGCACATATTTGAGGTTATTTGCACCGGTAACATCCATATAAAAACACACACACTAGCGCTCATCATGGCGCATTTTTTATTTTTTTTCAAAAATATTTGACAAGATCTACATTTTTCCTATATAGTTATGTTTTTACAGCGAACCTAGTCGTTTGTTGCCACGTAATCAAGACGGATTAGCTTGACAAACACACCAGGCTTGATTACAATTATTTTTTGATTTGATTAGCACCTAGATTGAACCGAAAAACAAAACGGTTGACAAAACAAAAAATCTAGACTACAATTTCAAATCATTGGGAATTAGCCCAATAAAAATGCGGGAATAGCTCAGTTGGTAGAGCGCAACCTTGCCAAGGTTGAAGTCGCGAGTTCGAGTCTCGTTTCCCGCTCCAGAATTTCAAAAGCCCTTGATTGTAATCAAGGGCTTTTTTTATATATCGATTACCCCCACTCTTCCTCTCTTTGATTGTTTTCTCCTAGGGTTTTAGTTAGTCTACAAAAGACGCTACCTTCCGTTAGCGTCAAACCCACTCAAAATGGAGACAACCCATGCCTACAGAACAATCAAAAAAAATCATCGCCCAAATCCGTCAAAAGTCCTTTCTACAGTTAATTAACGGCACCCTGACCGCAGGTGCCACCACAATCCCTGTGATCGACCCAGCCACTGAAGAAGTGCTATTACACGCACCAGTAGCAGATAAGGCTCAAGCCAACCAGGCCATCCAGAGCGCTAATCAAGCATTTCCCCTATGGCGCACACTGCCGGCCTCTGATCGCGTCTCCCTACTTTTACAACTTTTAGATCGTATCGAAGCCCACCGCGATCTCATTGCACAAATTATTACGCTCGAGGTCGGCAAACCACTCGCCGCTGCTTATGCTGATGTGGATCTCGCCTTAATGTGGGGCCGTGAAGTTACCCAAATGTCACTGGAGCCCACTCGCTTAGAAAAAACTCCAGATGTCATTGTAGAAATTCATCACGCTCCTCTAGGGGTAGTACTAGCTATTATTCCTTGGAATTTTCCCTTCTTTCAAACACTTTATAAACTCGTACCTGCATTAATGTGTGGTAATACCTTAATTATTAAGCCCGCTCCTACCTCCCCACTTAACGCCCTTTTACTCGCCGAACTTGCACATGACCTTTTCCCTGCGGGCGTTCTTAATATTCTTGGAGACGCTGGTGATCTGGGACCTCATTTAAGTCAACATCCTGATATTCATAAGATTTCCTTCACAGGCTCCACCTCAGTCGGCCGTCATGTTATGGCTAGCGGCGCCTCCAACCTAAAGCGTATTGTTCTTGAGCTTGGCGGTAATGACGCCGCCCTTGTCTTAGATGATGCAAACCTAGAGATGGCCGCAAAGTCTATCTTTGACTGGGCATTTATGAACTCTGGTCAGGTTTGTATCAACATCAAGCGTATTTATGTACCTACAAAGCACTATGACGCATTTTGCACCCTATTTGCTGCGCATGCCCAACGTGCGGTGCTAGGCCATGGACTCAATGAGCAAACGGAGTTTGGCCCATTACAAAACAAACGTCAGTTTGAAACTATTAAGCAACTATTAGAGCAGGCAAAAAAAGATGGCACAATAGTTGCTGGTGGTACTATCACGGCTGGTAAAGGCTACTTTGTTCCGCTAACTGTTGTACGTGATATCGATGAAAACAGCCCTCTGATTACAGAAGAAACTTTTGGCCCTATACGAGCCATTATGCCCTACCATTCTATTGATGACGCAATTCAACGTATTAACAATACCCCCTATGGCCTAGGCAACTCTGTCTGGTCCTCAGACTTAGAACGTGCCAGAACTATTGCGCAACAACTAGAAAGCGGCACGGTTTGGATCAATACTCACTTTGCTTTAGCCCCCGATGTGCCTTTCGGTGGTCATAAGCAGTCTGGGCTAGGAGTAGAGTTTGGCATAGAAGGCTTATTGGCTTTTACCGCCCCAAAAGTGATCCATATCAACATTCCCTAAAAAACAAAAAAAGAACCCTCCCCTACTCTTGCAAACTCGCAAGCCGCAGGTAAGATTAATAAACAAACACAACAAACATGAAGTGGAGTAGACAAATGCAATCCCCCTCCTCTGAACTAGTGCTTCGTGCCGATCACAATGGCATCACCACTCTAGAGCTCAATCGTCCTGAGCGCTATAACGCACTTTCTGAAGAGTTACTCAACTCGCTCCAACAACACTTAGACCAAATCGCAGAAGACACCAGCGTACGCTGCGTGGTACTCGCAGCAGCAGGCAAAGCTTTTAGTGCTGGACACGATTTAAAACAGATGCGCGGCAAACCTCGGTTAGATTATTACCAACAGCTTTTTCAGCAATGCGCCGGGGTCATGCAAAGCATTCAACAGCTTCCTGTACCGGTCATCGCCCGCGTTCATGGTATCGCAACCGCTGCAGGCTGCCAGCTCGTTGCCAGCTGTGATCTGGCTATTGCCTCTACAGATGCTCAGTTTGCCGTTTCAGGTATCAATGTAGGTTTGTTTTGCTCAAGTCCCGCTGTTGCTTTATCCAGAAACATCCCTACTAAACATGCTTTTGATATGCTCGTCACAGGCCGCTTTATTGATGCGCAAACCGCAGCTCAATGGGGATTAATTAATGAGGCCGTTGCCCCTGAGGCTTTAAACGAAGCCGTTGCACAAAAAGTAGCGACTATACTCACTAAAAGCCCGACCGCGATTCGCTACGGCAAGTCCATGTTTTACAAGCAACAACAAATGGATTTGGCCTCTGCATATGCCTATGCAGCCGAGGTCATGGCAAAAAATATGATGGAAGAGGATGCCGCAGAAGGCATTGATGCTTTTATTGAAAAACGCACACCAAACTGGAACCGTTCATCACAATCATTTTGATACGCGGAGAATCCACATGGAGAGACAAAACCCTTACAACCATGGCTTAGATAAAAACGCAGCCAACTACGTCCCGTTATCCCCGCTTAGTTTTATTGAGCGTACCGCTGTTGTCCACCCACAACTTACCTCAGTCATTTATCACCAGCGTCGCTTTACCTGGGCTCAAACCTACCAACGCTGCAAACAACTCGCTTCTGCTTTGAGTCAAAAAGGTATCGGAGAGGGAGACACGGTCAGCACCATGCTTCCCAATATTCCAGCAATGTACGAAGCGCATTTTGGGGTGCCTATGACTGGCGCGGTATTAAACACCCTTAATATCCGCCTTAACCCTGAAAGCCTGGCATTCATGCTAGACCACAGCCAATGTAAAGCGATTTTGGTCGACCCGGAATTTTCAGGGGTGATCCAACAAGCTTTAGCGCTAATGACAGGACCTAAGCCCTATGTGATTGATGTGGATGATGCCCACTTTACACAAGGGGGTCGTATTGGCGATACCGAATACGAAGCCTTTATCGCTCAAGGCGACCCAAACTTTGATTGGCAGCTACCTAGTGACGAGTGGAATGCTATTGCTCTTGGCTATACTTCTGGCACCACGGGCAACCCTAAAGGGGTAGTCACCCATCACCGCGGAGCCTATCTGGCAGCTCTAAGCAATGCACTTGCCGCACAAATGCCTGCACACCCGACTTATTTGTGGACCTTACCGCTATTTCATTGCAATGGCTGGTGTTTTCCATGGGTGATGGCGCTGCTCGCCGGCACAAATGTGTGCCTACGTCGCGTAGATGTTAAGGTCATTTTGGATCAAATCCGCGAGCACCGCATCGAATACTACTGTGGCGCTCCCATTGTGCATACCATGATTGCCGACGCCCCCGATGCTTGGCGAGAGGGCATCGATCATACCGTCCATGGTTTAATCGCTGGCGCCCCACCACCCGCTTCTGTTTTCAAGCGCATGGAAGAAATCGGTTTTGACCTGACGCATGTGTATGGCTTAACCGAAACCTATGGTCCTGCCGTGGGCTGTACCAAACAACCCGAATGGGCTTCCCTATCTATTGATGAGCGCGTAGAAAAAAATAGCCGGCAGGGTGTACGCTACCCCCTAGAGCAAGATGTTGCCGTCCTGGATCCTATCACCATGGAACCCGTGCCCTGGGATGGGGAAACCATTGGCGAAATCATGTTCCGCGGCAATATTGTCATGAAAGGCTACTTAAAAAACCCAGCAGCTACAGCCGAGGCCTTTGCCGGCGGCTGGTTTCACTCGGGTGACTTAGGTGTGGTCGACCCCGACGGATACATCAAAATCCGCGACCGAGCTAAAGATGTGATTATCTCTGGCGGTGAAAATATTGCTTCACTAGAGATCGAAGAGGCTTTGTTATTACATCCTGCCGTGGCCGCCGTTGCTGTGGTTGCTCTTAAGGATGAAAAATGGGGCGAGGTGCCCGCTGCTTTTGTCGAGCTGCGCCCCGGCCAGCATGCGGATGAAAAGCAGTTACACCAGCATTGCGAACAACACCTAGCCCGCTACAAACTACCTAAAAAATATATTTTTGGCGAATTAACTCGTACCTCTACCGGCAAGGTACAGAAATTTGCCTTACGGGAGCAAATCAATGCGAACTAACTCCATGTTTTTTACTCGTTTAAGCGCTGGCGCTGCAATTTTAGCGCTACTTACCGCTTGCGCACATCCCCCTCATCAACCCCCAGCTCAAACCGCCGCCGCCCAAGCGGTGGCGGCCGCCTATGACCATACGCTTTCCGTTTTTCATCCTGTCGTAGCTAAGCATGGCATGGTTGCCTCTGAGCACCATCTCGCCTCGGCGGTTGGCCTACAGATTCTCCAACAAGGCGGCAATGCAGTAGATGCAGCCGTTGCTGTTGGTTTTGCTTTGGCCGTTGTGCTGCCTAACGCCGGTAATATCGGTGGCGGCGGATTTATGATGTATCACGATGCCCAAAGCCAGCAATCCATCGCCCTCGATTTTCGTGAGGTAGCACCAAGCGGCGCCCATCGGGATCTTTACCTCGATGAGAACGGTGATGTCATTGATGGCAAATCGCTTTTCACTCACTATGCCGTGGGGGTGCCTGGCACGGTTGCCGGCTTAGAGCACGCGCTAAAAAAATGGGGCTCCCTGCCACTAAAACAGGTGATGCAGCCGGCCATAGACTTAGCTGAAAATGGGTTTATTGTTAGTGAAACTCTAGCAAAAGTCTTAGCCGCATCGGCCAAGGAAATGGGCAAGTGGCCTGCCACAACCGCTATATTTTGGCGTAATGGTGCCCCTTTAAAAGCGGGCGATCGGCTCATTCAAAAAGACTTAGCCCAGTCCTTGCGTCTCATTGCCGACCAAGGCAGCTATGCTTTTTATCAAGGCGAAATCGCTAAAAAAATTGCAGCAGAAATGCAACCTTATCCTGGCGCGATCCGCCTTGCTGATCTGGCGGCCTATCAAGCCGTGGAGCGTCAGCCTGTCCATGGCCGTTATCGCGGATATGATATCGTCACCATGCCTCCTCCCTCATCGGGGGGCGCCCACTTAGTCCAGATTCTGAATATACTTGAGCGTTGGCCTCTAGGCGAATGGGGACACAATAGTGCGCAATCCGTTCATTACATGGCTGAAAGCATGAAACTAGCCTATGCCGATCGTGCAGAGTATCTCGGTGACCCAGATTTTGTGAAAGTCCCCCTAGAAGGTCTCATTTCCAAGCATTACGCGGACAATCTCGCACAGCGCATCAACGACAAAGCCACACCAGCTCAGCAGATTAAGCCGGGCAATCCATTACCCTATGAAAGCGACCAAACCACCCATTACTCCATTATGGACCGTTTTGGGAACGCAGTTGCTGTCACCTATACATTGAATACAAATTTTGGGACGGGCATTGTTGCTAAAGGCACGGGTATTTTATTAAATAATGAAATGGATGATTTTTCAGCAAAACCTGGAGTAGCCAATGCTTATGGCTTAGTCGGTGGAGAGGCCAATGCGGTTGCCGCTGGCAAGCGTCCTTTATCCTCCATGACGCCTACCCTTGTGCTAAAAGACGGTAAGCCCGTTTTAGTAACAGGTAGCCCCGGGGGCGCGCGTATTATTACTACAGTGCTACAAACAGTGGTAAATAAAATTGATTACGACATGAACCCAGCCGAAGCGGCTTCTGCTTTGCGCGTCCATCACCAATGGACACCCGATGAGCTCCGTGTAGAGCAAGGTTTCAACGTAGATACCATCCGCTTACTCGAAGAGCGCGGACATCAAGTCAATATCAAAGCCTCTATGGGCCGCACCCAAACCATTCAACGCGAGGGCGATATGCTCTGGGGCTACTCTGACCCGCGCAACCCAGATGGCTCCACTCTTGGCTATTGACACAATTTTTTACGATCGATTGTGAACCGGCTTTTATAATAGCGGCGACTGTTTTGATTCTTAGGATGATGTAATGCGTCTTTTACTTGCTATCTTTTTACCTTTTGCGGTGTTCTTTACCATCGGTCGCCCTATTGCCGGTATTATTTGCCTAATTTTGCAGATCACCTTAATTGGCTGGATTCCTGCCGCTATCTGGGCAACCTATGCTCTAAGCCAATATAAAACCGATCAAAAAATTAAAAACACCCTATCGGGCCGCACTTAATCCCTTATCTGTTTTTACTAAGCCGTTTTTACGGCTTAGTTACTTTTTTGAAACAAAAGCATTATCTTTTTCATAGAAACGCAATAGCTTCTGCGCCCATACACCTGCATAGTCCACACCCACACGAGTGGTTTTTACTATAGAAGCTACCGCTACTTCAGGTGCATCAGCAATATATAACGGCCCATCGCATACATCCAAGCCATTGTGACGCCGATCAATTTCCATCGCTTTACATAACCGGCCAGGCCCATGCGTAGGCAGCTCAATGCCCTCTATTGGCTCTACGGCGCGTATCAACACAGCAGATCCACTGCCCAGCGGCCCTGTCACTACATTCATGCAGTGGTGAATACCATAAATCAAATAGACATAAGCATGTCCCGCTGCACCAAACATAACCTGAGTGCGCGCCGTCACCCCTTTCGATGAGTGGGCAGCCAGATCATGCGGACCTAAATAGGCTTCTGTTTCTACAATACGTCCCACATACTTTTTATTACCCCTCTCATGCACAAGAAATTTTCCTAATAAGCGTTGAGCGACTTGCGCACAATCAGCCTCCTCATAAAAAGCACGCGGTAAACGTCGCATCAGATTCTTTGGGCTCATTGCTCCCCTCCTAAAAATAACAACCTGTCTTTGCAGGCATAATTTTTATATTTTTAAACAAACCTAGTCTTCTTTGAGCTTATTTCTTGCTAATTTTTTGTCATTTTGCTATACTCTTTTTTTAGCTGGCGCAATGGCAGAGTGGTTATGCACCGGATTGCAAATCCGTGTAGATCGGTTCGATTCCGGTTTGCGCCTCCAGTTTTAAAAAGCCGCTTTATTTAAGCGGCTTTTTTGTATCTAGACTAACCCTAATAAGACTTGGGTCACCCTACATCATTTACGCCAACTGTTCTACAATCAATCACAACCTATAAAAATGTGGAACACTATGACGACCAAACCTTCCGACTTTTATTTTCCTAATCCACGCACACTGCATTATTGTACCCAATGCGCCAACCCGTTAGCCCGTATTATTCCACCTGATGATAACCGTGTGCGCGATGTCTGTTTGCAATGTGGTTCCGTCCATTATCAAAATCCCCGTAATGTTGTAGGCGTGATTCCTATTTGGGAAAATAAGATTTTGTTGTGTAAGCGTGCTATTGAGCCACGCTATAACACTTGGACTTTGCCCGCTGGCTTTATGGAACTTAAAGAAACATCAGCAGAAGGCGCATTACGTGAAGCCGACGAGGAAGCTGGTATTGCTGGTATTGAACTTGGGCCATTGTTTTCTGTCATTGACGTCCCTTCGGCTGGGCAGGTTCATATTTTTTATTTGGCGACTATCACTCAGCCAGAGCTTAACCCTGGCCCTGAATCCCTTGATGCCCGTTATTTTGAGTTTGATGCCATCCCTTGGGATAATTTATCCTTTAGGACGGTTAGCACCACGCTAGAACACTATTTAGCCGATGCTAAAAAAGGACAATTTTCCATTCATTATTACAGCTTGGATGAAAATCACTAATTAGCACGATGCCATTGATTTCTATTCCTTGGATAGACGCGGATGAGCCTTTTCCTCCCGTCTCTACGGCCTTAGCTAATGGATTACTGGCCGCGGGGGCCGATCTATCGACTCCCCGCTTGTTACAAGCCTACCAACAGGGCTTATTTCCCTGGTATAACCCGGGTGAGCCTGTTTTATGGTGGTCACCGGACCCTCGTGCCATTTTGCGCTGTGATGCTTTTAAACTCTCTAAGTCTTTAGCCAAAACATGCCGCCGTATCGCACGCCAAGAACAAGATAGCAATGCTCGCTGGCGTATCACTACCGACGTGGACTTTCTTGCGGTCATTCAACAATGTGCTGCCGTGCGCCAATACCAAGAAGGCACCTGGATTTCTGATGAGATCATTCAAGCCTATTATCAACTCCACCTTCAACAATACGCCCATAGCATTGAAGTTTGGCAGGACAATCAATTAGTTGGTGGTCTCTATGGGGTAAAAATTGGACGTTTTTTCTTTGGTGAGTCCATGTTTAGTTTGGTTTCAGATGCAAGCAAAGTGGCGCTTTAT
Organism: Paenalcaligenes sp.; assembly: GCF_030152715.1. Lineage (NCBI taxonomy): Bacteria > Pseudomonadati > Pseudomonadota > Betaproteobacteria > Burkholderiales > Alcaligenaceae > Paenalcaligenes > Paenalcaligenes sp. Next base: position 41,321 of record NZ_JASLIX010000091.1, on the reverse strand, counting down.
TATCTGACACGTTGCTTGTTACAGCTTGGGATTCCATATATTGATTGCCAACAAGAAACGGCTCACCTGCTGTCTTTAGGAGCACATACCGTACCTCGCAGCACTTTTATCGAGCTTTTACAACAATACACCTCCGCTCCCCCTACACCATGGCATGTCGGTCAGCTCTCTGCGCAAGGCCAGTGGATCGCTCTGCAATAGGACATAACAATGGGTACGATAGAACCACCTCTGCCAACAGCGATTCAGTTTTACACAACCTCTAGCTATGATTGCAGCTATTTAAGCGGCCAGCGCGCTCGTTCTTTAGTTGCCGCGCCGTCTCATCTTATACATAGCTCCTATTATGGACGCCTGATTGATTTAGGCTTTAGACGCAGTGGCACTTTTACCTATCGCCCACACTGCGATCATTGTCAAGCCTGCGTGCCCATTCGTATTGATACCCTTAATTTTACGGCTTCTAAAAACCAACGGCGCCAACTAAAGCGTTATCAACACCTGCGTGCCGCACGCCGTCCCTTAGTCTGGAACCCTGAGCATTATGCTCTGTATCGACGTTATCAAGCAGCACGCCATGCCGGCTCCGATATGGATAACGACGATAAGTCTCAATATATCCAGTTTTTATTGAGTAGCCACGTACATTCTTATCTGATTGAGTTTTCCGATATGGATGGGGTGCAAATGGTCGCTTTGGTTGATGAGGTTGAGCAAGGACTATCAGCCGTGTATACCTTTTTTAACCCGGACCTTTCTGGTTTGGGTACTTTTGCTATTTTATGGCAAATTCAATATTGCCAACAACATCACTTGCCGTGGCTTTATTTAGGCTATTGGATAGAACAAAGTCGTAAAATGGCTTATAAAACACGTTTTACTCCTCATCAACTTTTTTTACATGGTGAATGGGTTAGCCCAGCCTCCTAATATGTCACTTTTACTCCACACCTACGGTTTAGTTCGTCCCGCGCTTTTTCAAATGGAAGCAGAACAAGCACATGAGTTCACACTACGATGGTTAGATCGCGTCCATCAATGGGCCAAACCACTAATCAGCCAAGACCTGTTATTGCCTACCGAACTCATGGGGCTAAAGCTAAAAAATCCCGTTGGTTTGGCCGCAGGACTCGATAAAAACGGCGCTCATATTGATGCACTTGGCTCTTTAGGTTTTGGTTTTGTAGAAGTCGGAACGGTTACGCCTTTAGCACAAGCGGGTAACCCTAAACCCCGTTTATTCCGCTTGCCTGCAAAGCAATGCCTAATCAACCGCTTTGGCTTTAATAATGATGGTTTAGAACGATTTATAAGCAATGTACAAAAAAGCCAATGGCGCCATACCGGAGGGATACTCGGGCTAAATATCGGTAAAAATGCCGCCACCCCAATCGAGCAAGCAACGGATGACTATTTAACAGGTTTAGATGGGGTGTATGCGCACGCAGACTATATTACCGTTAATATATCTTCACCTAACACGCAAAACCTACGCGCGTTGCAAGCTGAAAATGAGCTGGTGCAACTCTTAGGTGCTCTCAATCAACGACGCGAGCAACTGCAAGCCCAGCATCAGCGTTATGTGCCCATCGCGGTAAAAATTGCCCCCGATCTGGAACAAAGCCAAATCGATAGCATTGCTGCAGCGGTGCAGCAGTGCCAGATTGATGGCATTATTGCGACCAATACAACCTTAAGCCGAGACTATGTCGCAGGGTTAACTCATGCACAAGAACAAGGCGGCCTTTCCGGTCCAGCTGTTCACGCACTCTCTTTAAAAGTCATCGAGCGGTTACGTAGTCAGCTTGGCAATGATTTTCCTATTATCGGAGTAGGTGGTATTAACTCTGGAATAAACGCAGTAGAAAAAATCCAAGCAGGTGCCAATGCTATCCAGCTTTATACCGGCTTAATCTACCAAGGTCCCCTACTTATTCGTGACTGCGTAGATGCGATTCGTAATCTACAGCGGTAATTAAAAAGAAAAAAGCCCTTAGCAAAAGCCAAGGGCTATAAAAAACAACACACCACACAGGATGGCATAGATATGATTCTAACTATGCCATGTTATTGCCTTGCGCTTTACTACCCCTAGCAAGGCAAGACAATTCTATTATTTCGTATTTCGAGCACGCGCGATATTCTGCTCTACAACCTCGGCAGCTTGCTCGGCAGTTTTCATTACCGCACCAGTAGCAGCGTTTACGTTAGCTTCGCTAAGCTCGGCAGCCTGACGAGATGCTTTTAATAGCGTATCTGTAGCATTACCTGCTGCAACTAACCCAGACTTTACAAGAGCAATAGCACTCTCGCTGCCAGCCGGTGCATTTTTAGCTAACTGCTCAACAAATTCAGCGGCTTGTTGCTGATTGTCTGCAATTTGTTTTTCTGTCAGAGCCGTGATTTCCTTTTGAACCTGACTTACTACTTCAAATACACTTTTACCGTAGTTAAGCACTTTTTCAGCGGAAGGCTGAGCCAGTTCTGTTACAAAAGCAGCTGCTTGTTGTACATCTTGTAAGCCAGCAACTTGTTGAGATTTGGCAGCAATTTCATCTAAAGAAGATTTAAAAAGCTGGATATTTAAATTTACGAGCTGCTCAAAACCAGAAAAAATATGATTTTGTGCTGCGATTAAGTTATCAAAATTACGCTGTTGGTTGGTTAAAAACTGTTGTGCTGGTACGCTCATGGTAGTTTCCTTTAACGTCTATATGACATTGATTGATCAACATTACCGAAGGCCTCAACCGTTAACGCACAACGGATAAACCTTCCATGCTGCACTGCAGCAATACATTCATTCTACCTATTATCTCTGTTAGGTCAAGCTATCTTTCCAATTAAACCACAAACAAAAGGTTTATATGCTGCGCTACAGCAACACTTTTTTCTTTTATTTATTATGAAACCTACCCAACTTCTTCTACATGCCGCATGTGCCGACTCACTACAACGTGCTCGCAACAATGCCACTCATTTTCTTCACGCTGAACCTGATGCTCACGTGATCATCGTGGCAAACGCCGGCGCCGTTGAAATGGCACTATCGCAACCTCACCCTACAGACCCCCTATTAAAACTCTGTAGTAACACGCTTAAAAATATAAAAAAGCAGGCAACGACCCAAGAAGTCGTGCCTGCTGCGATTGCTTATATTGTGCAAAAACAAAAAGAAGGTTGGTTGTACGTACGCGCTTAAGCTTGACGCTCAGGACGCATAGGCTCAAAACCTAAAGCGGCAGAAATGTCGCGTGCGGTGTCTTGTAATAATGGAATCCAAGCATCACGCAAACGCTCAGAGGGAGCAGAAAGCGATAAGCCGGCTACTAACGTACCCGTATCATCATAAATCCCTGCCGCAATGCACCGCACCCCTAGTTCTAGCTCCTCGTTATCACGGGCATAACCATGACGACGTACCAAAGCCAGCTCTTTTTCTAGGTCAGCAACCTGAGTAATACTATTGCGCGTGTTACCCGCCAACCCTGTACGCATGACATAAGCTCGCACTTGTCGGGTGTCTAGCTCAGATAAAAACAATTTACCACTGGAGGTGAGATGTAGCGGTGCATGTCCACCGATAGCACGCACCACCTGCATGCCAGAATTCTCACTCCACGAGCGCTCTACATACACAATCTCATCGCCCTGTTTCAGAGCAAGGTTAACCGTCTGACCAGTAATTTTATGTAGCTCACGCATCGCCTCAACGGCTGCTGCGCGCACATTTAGACGGCCTTTGACTAAAGAGCCTAACTCTAACAAGCGCATACCTAGACGATACAAACCGTTATCTACACGCTCTACATAACGCCCTACAACCAAATCATTTAAAATTCGATGAGCCGTAGATGTATGTAGGCCTGTGGACTTGGCTAGATCTTTTAAAGCTACAGGCTCAGACTGACGCGCTAATTCATCCAATAAAATCATGGCGCGCTCTAAAACTTGAATCGTAATCAAACCGGAGCTTGGGTTAGGTGCTGGCATAGTGTCGGTCACTAGAGATCAAAAAGATAGTCCCTCTTTGCATTGTGGGAAAAGTTGATGCATTGCAACAATTCCATATTATGAAATTTCATCTAAGATGGCAAGCATTTACTCTGCAATAGGGGTCAACTTACCCCCTAATTGCTGAACTTGTTCTTTTAAAAATGCTAAGGCAGCCGTACACGCCTGAGGGTCTCCCTTTACGCCTAATTCTATATGCGGACGACGCCTATTATCTCCCACGCTGGGTAAGCTGAATGCTTTTACTGTTGGCCATTGGCTCTCGACCTGCTGTAACGCCGGAGTAATACGTGACTCAGGCAAAGAAAAAGCCAAAAAAGAATACTCGACCTGATTATCTAAATGATGCAAATGGGCATACTTATTATCTAAGACCCACTCCATCATCGGCCACGCCATTACAGGAAAACCTGGCATAAATGTATGGTTATGAATAAAAAAGCCTGGGATTTTATTGTAAGGGTTCGGGACGATTTCAGCGCCAACCGGGAACACGCCCATCTGTAAGCGCTGCTGGTGTTCCGGTAAACTCATATCAACGGTTTGGCTCCCGACCTGTTCTTGTGTGCGCTCGGTAATAAGCGCCGCGGCTTCGGGGTGTAACGCCAGATCTACGCCCAGCGCGCGTGCTGCAGCTTGACGCGTTTGGTCATCAGGAGTCGCACCAATACCACCACAACTAAACACGATATCATCCGTCGCAAAACTCGCTTTTAGTGTGGTTTCAATATGATCAGGATCATCGGAAATGATTTGCGCACTATGTAAACGGAGCCCACGCGCATTCAGCAGCTCCACTAGCTTTGAAAAATGCTTATCCTGACGACGTCCCGATAGAATTTCGTCACCAATAATAATTAAACGTATAGCGGGTTTATGCATAAAACATCCTGTTATAGCGATAACTCATGCTGATGAATGGTATTTTCCGCTCGGAGCTCAGCCAGTGCCGCTAAATTAAAATGGGCAAAGACCAGCGCAGAAAAAACGGGCAACACCAACCAAGCTGGGGGGATTAAATTTAACAAAGCCATCAACAGCCCCATCAGCCAGTATTCTTTTTGATGGCGCATTAAAAGGATCTTACGCTCTTGTAGGCTAGCATGCTCTACCATCGAGTCCACCCGCAATAAGCGGGTAAAAGCAAAAGCCCACCACCACACCGGCAGCACCACAGCGAGTGGAGCTATGAGCCATAAGGGCAAAGTTAATAACCAGCCCACGCAAAAAAGCACACCAACCCAAAGGGCATTCATCACACTATAACTAAATGCGTTTTTGCCTTGGCGTTTTAATTGAGGAAAATAGCGATGTTGTACAAAGGACAACACAATAGGCATGGCGACAACTGCGGATACAATCAACCCCAAAATCCCCGCTATAGGTAATAAGGCACCCGCAGCTAATAATGGAATAATGAATGTTTTGACGACCAGCAAGCCCGCCCCTACTAGCCACAAATCAGCATGTGCATCAAGTATGCCCCACTGCTCTAACCATATGGCAATATGTGTTTTAAGTGGCGTCCAAAATAACCACAACAACACAACAGCTCCAATCAATGCCACCAAAAAAGGCAAGAGCAGCGCCCCCAGCATTTTAGGGTGCAACTGTGAAGACAAGGCACGAGTAAAGGCCCGCTTTAAACGCTGAGTCGCCGTGGACGACGTGCCAACCTGAGTAGAAAGGGAATTAGGTGTAGGCATGGTTTTCGCTCTATGATTAATCCATATTGATTTTAAGGTGATAAAAGTGTTTTACCCTGAACATAACCGATCGGAAATACAACAAAAACTAACACAGCTTACTGATAACGACTATGCCGTTGTTTGCTTTTGTGCTGCCTGGTGCCGCACTTGCGATGGATTTAAGCAACAGCTAGAACAGGTGGCGCAGCGCTACCCCCAGCATATTTTCATCTGGGTTGATGTAGAAGAGCATGAAGACTTACTCATCGATGAGGACATTGAGGACTTTCCCACCTTGTTGATCCAAAATAAAAAAGGAACCATCTTTTATGGTCCCCTTTTGCCTTTTGCGCAGCATTTGGAGCGGCTGTTAGATCAAGCCGCCGCACAACCACGTTATCGTGATCCCGTGCCAGCCTTTGTTGACTTAATAATAGCCTCCGCCTAATAACACACCAACAAAGCGCTTTTTCTGCCCACTGGCTACCGTTTTCTCTTTAGTAACACGAGTGGGGGCTTTAGCCGTGCTGGGCTGATAGGGCTTATAAAAAATCTCATCTTGTGGTGCTCGCGCACGCGCTGTGTGGCTGGACGCATTTGGTAAGGATAAACGCTCAAGTTTTAGCTTCGACCCTATGAGCTTTTGAATATCCTGCCACAAGTGCTGCTCATCGGCACTCACTAAAGCAATGGCCTCGCCTTTAGCACCTGCACGTCCAGTACGCCCAATTCGGTGTACATAGTCCTCGGGGTTAAAAGGCAGGTCATAATTAATTACACACGGCACTCCCGCCACATCCAAACCCCGCGCAGCCACATCCGTAGCAACTAAAATCTCTAAAGCATCGGCTTTAAACGCATCTAATACTTTCATGCGTTCTAACTGACTTTTATCGCCATGAATAGCCGCGGCCTTAAAGCCACTGCGTTCTAATTGACGCGTAAGACGGTTCGCCCCTAGCTTCGTATTGGTAAACACGATTACTTGTGTTAGCTGTTGACTACGCACAATGTGTTCTACTGCTCGACGCTTAGCATCGCCTTCCGCCGCATAAGCACGTTGCGTCACGGTATCTGCTGTGGCATTACGAGCCGCCACCTCGATACTTACTGGGTCACGCAGAAAGCTCGTCGCTAGCTTACGAATCTCTGGACTAAAGGTTGCTGAAAACAATAAGCTTTGGCGCTGTTTAGGCAATAAGCGGACGATTCGATCCAAGTCCGGCAAAAAGCCCATATCCAGCATGCGGTCGGCCTCGTCTAATACGAAAATACCAACTTGGCTTAAGTTCACATTTTTTTGCTCAATGTGGTCTAACAGGCGTCCTGGTGTGGCGATGAGTATTTCACAACCGCGCCGCAGCTCATCGCGTTGGGCGTTAATATCCACCCCCCCAAACACCACAGCCGACCGCAAGGGCGTGTTTTTACAATACAGCTTAACACTCGCTCCAACTTGGTCTGCCAATTCACGTGTAGGCGTTAAAATAAGCGCGCGCACGGGGTGACGGGCGGGTGATGCACTATGCGTAGCAAACGGCATCAAACGATGCAATATAGGCAAAGAAAAAGCAGCGGTTTTACCGGTGCCGGTTTGTGCCGCCCCCATCACATCACGCCCTTGCATCACTACAGGTAATGCCTGCGCTTGAATTGGTGTCGGCGAGGTATAACCGGCCGCTAAAATCGATGAGAGTAAATCAGGATGTAAACCAAAACTGGCAAAACTAGGTGTTGAATCTGCGTTTGTTTCTTTCATTGAAAATCATGCTTACTTGCAGCGTAAAGGGATTAGGCTAAGGCTTTGAGTAACCAATATATGGCCATACCAGAAACCATGAGCCACACGGAGTTATGTGTGCGTAAATAAACCAGCACCGCTACCCCCGCTGCAATGAGTTTATAGAGGTCTAGACGAGGATAAGAACCCACAGACCAAGGGAAAATTTCAGGGAGAATAATAGCAGTCAATGCCGCTACCGGAGCATAACGTAAGGCTCGACGCACTCCATCGGCTAAGGGCAAATGGTCCCCGAATAAAAAATAACCTGCTCGGGTCAAAAAGCTTACGACCGTTAAACAGGCCACTGCCCCTAAAATATACCAATCATACTGGTTAAATGACATTTAAGCGCCCCTTTTATGTTGTAGTTGCTCTGTCACCACGCCAGCCACTACCCCTGCAACTACGGCAGCCACGAGACCCAAACGTAGCGGTAACAGCTGCCCCGCCCACGCTACACTCCCTGCCACAACCAAGCACATGATAAAGGGACGCGTTTTAATTAAAGGCATAATCACAGCAATCAAAGCTAAAATCGCTGCATACTCTATCCCCCACGAAGCAGGAATAAATCCCCCTAAGTAAATCCCAGCAAAAGACAAAGACTGCCACACAATCCAGTTAGGTAAAATAATACCCAAAAAATACCAAAGGTGTTGTGGTCTGCCTACAGGACGATCGTCCCCAAAACGCGACATAAACAACACAAAAGAAATATCGGTAGTGATATAGCCTAAAAACAGACGCCTTTGCCAAGAGAGGTGACGAAAAAAGGGTTGTAAAGCCGCACCAAAAATCACAAAACGGATGTTAACAATAAACCCAGCCGCAAAAATCAACCACAAAGGGGCATTAGACTCAATCAACGGCAGCGCCGTTAACTGTGCTGAACCCGCATATACGAACAACGTCATCAACCCCGCATAGGTTTCTGAAAGGCCAGATTTAAGCATAGCTATGCCTGTCACAAACGCCCAAATCCCGGTTGCGATCAAGGTTGGTGCCGCTTCGCGCAAACCTAAGCTAAAATAATGGCGCTCTCTAGGAGAAAGCGCACCAAGACGTAGTTTTTTATATAAAGACACCTTGTCTCCTAGGTTAAATCCACTCAAGAACGGCTTGGTCTTGCTACAATTATGATGTTTAGTCGATTACTGCCATCAAGGAGCCCTCATGAGTTCTCTCTCGTCTAGCAGCACCCCCTTTGAAACCATTACCGTTACCGCTTCCGATTTGCCGGTGTATTGTCCCGGCCCACAAGCCCCATTATGGAGCATGCACCCACGCGTTTATATCGAAATTGAAAAAAATGGCACAGCAAGCTGTCCTTATTGTAGCGCTACCTATCAATTGGCAACCGAAAACGACTCCAAATAACTTCGCCTTTTCTTTTTGCGCGTAATTGTGACCGCTAAAATTGACTTATCAGACTGCCCGACACCCTTTTGGCTGCCAGGTGGACACCTCCAAACCATTTATGGTGCGCACCTTGCTCGCCATCACCGCATTGCCTTCGTCCGGGAGCGTATTAACACTCCCGATGGTGATTTCTTGGATTTAGACTGGACAGGCCCAGGGCTTTTTGCCGACCGTCTTGCCAATGGCAGCACCGCACCTCATGACGCCCAGCTCAACAAAACAGCAGCGCGACGTTGGGCTCAAGACGACGACTGGGCGACCTTACCCCAAAGCCCACACACGCAAGCGCTTGTTCTCTTTCATGGTCTAGAGGGCAGCAGCCGCAGCCATTACGCCCAATCCATTGCACAATATTTTCGGGCGCGGGGTTGGGTGGTAGTGGTAGCACATTTTCGCAGCTGCTCAGGCTTTCCTAACCGCATGGCACGCGCTTACTATTCTGGCGATAGCGAGGAAATAGGCTTTATCTTGCAGAGCGTGCGTAATCGCCTACCACATGCATTATGGCATGCCGTAGGCGTATCACTAGGCGGTAATGCTTTGCTGAAATACCTGGGCGAGCAACAAACACAATGCGCCTGGCTGCACGCAGCGGCGGGAATTTCTGTGCCCTTAGATTTGGTTAGCTGTGGTAATGCGCTTTCTGAGCGATTTATCGGCAAATGGGTATATAGCCCCTACTTCCTAAAATCCATGAAGGCCAAAATCTACGAAAAATCACGGCGCTTTCCCGGTATGATTGATATTTTACGCCTAGGGCAAGCACGCACGATTCGCGATTTTGATGATATTTACACAGCCCCCATGCACGGCTACCAACACGCTTTAGACTACTGGACACAAGCTTCTAGCAAGCCATTGTTGCGCTCTATCGCGATCCCAACCCTTTTGCTCAATGCCAAAAACGACCCCTTTGTACCCGAGGAATCCCTTCCTCAGCCACAAGAGGCTTCTGCACAGGTATTACTACACCAGCCCGAGCAGGGTGGGCACGTCGGCTTTACCACTGGTGCTTTCCCAGGCCATATTCATTGGCTCCCCACACGTTTAGCCCGTTTTTTTGAGACCAATACCTAGCCTTTAAAGCGTTCCAGCAACAAGCGATCGCGCTCTAGGCGCTCACGTAAATCACGGATTTGCACATCTAGCTTAGACTGCTGATAAAAGTCAGTACTTAGGCTTCGCGCCTGCTGCAACTGATCAACCGCACTAGATAACGCCCCGACCAAAATATAATACTGAGCCATGGCCTCACGGGCTTCTACGGGCTGCTGCCGCTTATCTAAAGCCTGTGCTAGCAGCTGATGAAAACGCGGCGCTTGAGGCCACTGTTGAATACGCTGCTCTAAAAAAGGGATAGCCTGCTCCAACAAACCTTGTTTTTGCAAAGCCTCTACATAATCTAAGGCTATAGCTTGATTATTTGGCCACTTAGCCCATGCTTGTTTGGCTAACTGCCAGGCTTTTTCTGTTTGCCCCTGTGCCCAGTACACATCGATCTGCAAACTATCTAACGCCGCAGACTCCACACCAACCTGTCGAGCCTGTTGTAAATACTGCTGTGCCGCGGCTTTATCATTGCGCTGTTTTGCGGCATAAGCCAAACCATAATACGCCGCGGCTTTAGATGCGCCCGATTGGCTTGATACGGCCTCTTGTAAACGCTGCTGCACCGACAGCAACGCCGAGCCACCTTGGGCCTGTAAAACAGCCGCCGCTGCCTGCACAAACCAAAAGTCGGTACTTTGTGTATAGGTTTGGGCGGGTGTCGACATAATCCTATTTTCTACGTCGGCTAAACGCTGTGCCGATAATGGGTGCGTGGTGGCATAAGCATTCGGGGACTCATTTAAGCGCGAGCTATGCATGAGCCGCTTAAACATTTGAGCCATGCCATTTGGATCAAAACCCGCGCCCTGCAGCATGTGATAACCAATCCGATCGGCTTCTTGTTCAGCCTGACGTGAAAATCCCAACTGCCTATCAACAGCCGCGGCTTGCCCAAAAGTCGCTACCCCCATCGCTAAATCCGCACTACCTGCTAAACCAGCCAGCAGCGCCCCCACCAAAGAAGCCAACATAATATGACTTGACTCTGAGCTTTGTGTCATCCCCCGCGCCACATGTCGTTGTGCTACGTGAGCGATTTCGTGGGCCACTACAGATGCGAGCTCAGCTTCACTTTCAGCCGCAACCATCAAACCGGTATTGATGCCAATATACCCACCCGGCAATGCAAACGCGTTAATGGTTCGATCCCGCATCCCAAACACCTGTACCTCGTAATGTAAGGGTACCGAGGAATGCTTAGCCAGCTTTTGTCCTAGCTCCGTTAAGTATTGATTAATAATGGGCTCCGTCACATACTGCGGATCACGTCGCCCCTGCTCCATAATGGCATCACCTAAAGTGCGCTCCAAGTTGGGAGATAACTCTGCCCCTGAAGCCGGCCCCATACTGGGAATACCCATCGGCTGAGATAAGGCTGGCGTAACAACCAACAATTGAGCGCTTAATATCGCCGCTAAACCTTGAGTAAGAGCACGGTATTTCATGACGACCCTTTAGGAAGAAAGCGTGGTTTTTTGTGTAGATAAGCCCAAACGCTGCACTAAATCTGATTGCAAGCGTCCTTTTGCAGACAAGCGTACCACAGTGGCCAGCGCATAAGCGATGCCAAACGTCTCAACCAGCCCCGCTGCCACCCACATCACTAGTCCCCCTACCGCCTGATCTTTAAGCGCATCAAAGCTAGGAATCGCCCGACCGCATAAATCAAAAATGGGGTAAAGGTCTTGTGTTGCAAAAGTAATATATGCCCCCACGACGATTTGCGGTGCCATGGTAATCAATGGCGATACCACCCGCCCCCACGGCCTCATACGGGCAGGCGGGGCGGGGCGTCGATCTAAAATCAAGTTCCAATACATCAGTCCACTAATCACTACCGACCAATTCATGAAACGATATAAACGCCAATCAATCATGGAGTAGAACTGGGGTATAGGCAGCAACCAAACCAATACAAAAAATACAAATAAAAAGGGCACCAACACAGGGTGAGTAAAGGTGTTTTTGACGCGTAAGCCTGTAGGTGTGCACAAAAAGTCACGCCAGCGACGCCGCCATGCTAAGGGCAAGCCCGCACGCATAACTTGCCCTGGATACGACAGCATGATGAGCAAAGGCAACAAATGATGCAAAAACAAATGCTGAATGCGATGAATAAAAAACATCCGCTCTGAATAATAATCCACCAAGGTATGAAGATTTAAATACAGAGCAATAAAGCCAATCCAAAACAACCATTGTCGGCTTTTTTGTACAGCGTGCACACGGCTACCGCGCCAAAACAGCACGCCACAAATCACAAAGGTAACAATTAAGGTGGGGGAAAATTCCCACGGGGTTAACCACTCCAACCAGTTCATGCGGGTATCACAAGTAAATAGTCAAAAAACAAAGCCATTACTTAGGCAGAGAATAATCAGCAAAGTTTCCTAACCCAAAAATAGCTATCCATTACAATAGCGTTATTTAGTTGATTTCGCACCTTTTTCTCAACGCCTATGACACGCCCTGATTTTGATATTGCCATTTGTGGTGCTGGTCCAGTTGGCTGTGTACTTGCTCTTTTGCTTGCACGATACAGCCCACACCCCGAACGCATTGCCCTTTTTGGACAAAAACCACCTGCTCAAGGTCAAAAACTGGATCCTCGTACCCTTGCGCTTAACCACGGTAGCCGGCAGTTGCTTGAGCCACTTGGGGTTTGGCCCTCGCGAGCAGCAAGCATGCATACCGTCCACGTTTCACAACAGGGTCGCTTGGGGCGCACCCTCATTACGGCGGCCGAGCTTCAAGTAGATGAGCTGGGCAGCGTGGTGAACTATGACGACCTGTTGTCTCATTTACGCCAAGCAGTACAGCAACACGCTATTCGCTATATCGAGGTCGATCAACCCGTATACGCACAAAGTCAGAAAAATGGCGTTTATGTACAAGCGGGTGCCCAGCGCTATGAGGCGGCTTTAGCCATTCAGTCGGATGGCACCCGTCCCAAAAACCTAAAACGTGACTATAACCAATGCGCTCTACTGGCTACCATACAAAGCTCAGCCCCCCGTAGCGCTTGGGCCTTTGAGCGCTTTACCTCTTCAGGCCCCTTAGCCTTATTACCTCACCCAAACCAGGCCGACTGTTATGCCTTAGTCTGGTGTAATTCGCCCGCACGCACACAAGAACTACTTCAGCTATCCTCGACTGCCTTTGAAAAAGCCCTACAGACGGCCTTTGGTGCACGCTTAGGACAGCTGCAGCTAGTAAGCGAGCGCTTCGTTTTTGACTTGCAGCTGTCTGCCGGACCGAGTTTACCCGCCCCTTATATTGCGGCGATTGGAAATGCGGCTCAAACGCTTCACCCCGTAGCAGGCCAAGGGCTAAATCTAGGGTTACGAGACACAGCACAACTGGCGCTGTCTTTACGTCCATGGCTCGCTCAAACACAACAAGACCCGCTTCGCTATTTGCACCATTATGCAGAGCAACGTCGCCCCGACCGTTGGCTTACCGGCTCGATTACAGATTTTCTGCCTCGAGTTTTTGCCACCACCAACCCGCTCATTCAGCATGCCTGTGGACTTGGCTTGTTAAGTATGGACTGTTTGGCCCCCGCACGCTTCCCTTTAGCGCGTCAGCTCCTTCAAGGTTTACGAGTTTAATTAACCATGCAAATTGGAAATTGGCTTTTTACTAACCCAGCCGTTGTCGCCCCTATGGCTGGCGTGACTGACCGCCCTTACCGGCGTCTCTGCAAAGCACTTGGTGCCGAATATGCCGTTACCGAAATGGCCGCGAGCAACCCCAAACTGTGGGACAGTGTTAAAACGGCTCGTCGCCTTGATCACACCGGCGAACCCGACCCCATTGCGGTACAAATCACCGGCTCAGATCCAGACATGATGGCAGAGGCGGCCTTATTTAACATCGATAAAGGAGCCCACATTATTGATATCAATATGGGCTGCCCGGTAAAAAAAGTCTGTAATGTACTTTCAGGCTCTGCTTTACTTAAAGATGAAGACTTAGTTGCGCGCATTGTGGAGCGCGTCGTGAACGCCTGTCTCCCTCATCAGATCCCTGTTACCTTAAAAACGCGCACAGGCTGGGATCGTCAAAACAAAAATGCCCTACGCGTAGCAAAGCGCGCCGAAGACGCCGGCATTGCCGCCTTTACTTTGCATGGACGCACACGCTGTGACTTTTACCAAGGCGAAGCTGAATACGATACAATTCGAGAAGTCAAAGCGGCATTACGCATTCCGGTTATTGCTAACGGCGATATCGACTCTCCCCAAAAAGCCAAATTTGTGCTCGAATACACAGGAGCCGATGCCGTTATGGTGGGACGTGCAGCGCAGGGGCGACCATGGATTTTCCGAGAAATTTATCACTACCTGAAACATGGTACATTGCTTGCCCCACCCACCTATGGCGAAATGAAACATATTCTCTTGGAACACCTCCAAGACCATTATGATTTTTATGGGGAATTCATCGGGGTGCGCTCTGCGCGTAAACATATCGGCTGGTATTTTGCCAATACCCCAAACGCGGCACCGTGGCTAGCACAAATCAATCAAATTGAATGCACACGCACACAGCTCCAAGCGGTTGCAGAATGGTTTGACCAGCACGACCCGCATGACTTTCTTGAACAACCCACGGCTCCTATTACAGATGCCGTTTCTTGTTGATCATTTGAACTGATAAAAACATGCCCAACACCAATCCTCTAGAGCAATCGGTACGCGAAAGCCTTGAACGCTATTTTGCAGACCTCGGTGACTCCCAACCTCGCGATATCTTAGCGATGGTCATTCATTATGTGGAACGCCCTGTCTTAGAGATCGCTCTAGAAAAAACCAATGGAAACCAATCTAAAGCCGCAGAAATGCTGGGTATTACACGTAGTACCTTGCGCAAAAAACTGCTGGCTCATAATATCCAACCTTAACTCATAGTGTAATCATCATGAAGATCCAAACCGCCCTCTTATCGGTTTCCGATAAAACAGGAATTGTTGAATTTGCCCAAGCCCTCGCCCAACGTGGTGTGCGTTTACTCTCTACGGGAGGCACAGCCAAACTCCTTCAGGAGGCCGGCCTGACCGTCACCGAAGTCGCCGACCACACTGGCTCGCCCGAAATCCTTGATGGCCGTGTCAAAACCCTGCACCCGAAAATCCATGGCGGTTTACTGGCGCGTCGTGATGACCCACAACACCTCAGCACCTTAGAGCAACATCAAATCGACCGTATTGATATGCTCGTAGTCAATCTCTACCCTTTCCGTGAAACCATTGCCAAAGCGGACTGTACCTTTGCTGACGCGGTAGAAAATATCGATATTGGTGGCCCAGCCATGTTACGCGCTGCTGCCAAAAACCATGGCACAGCAGCTGGTGGGGTCACAGTCATTATTGATCCAAACGATTATGAACGTGTGCTCAACGAAATCGATGCGCACGGCATGACCTCTTATGGTTTACGCCTTGAGCTCGCCACCAAAGTCTATGCCCATACGGCCGCCTATGATGGCGCGATTGCTTCCTATCTCAGCAGTCTTAACACTAAAGAACCAGCCCAAGACCAAAGCCCTGATCGTAATGAGTGGCCCCAAACGCTAACACTACAAGTTCAACAACACCAAATCATGCGCTATGGGGAAAACCCACACCAAAGCGCTGCCTTTTATCGTGACCCCCAAGTAGGTGCCGGCCTGTTAGCTAACTACGAACAACTACAAGGCAAAGCCCTGTCTTACAACAACATTGCTGATGCCGATGCTGCTTGGGAATGTGTGCGTAGTTTTGAAACGGGTGCATGTGTGATTGTGAAGCATGCGAATCCCTGTGGCGTTGCCCTTGGCGAAACTGCCGCTAAAGCCTACCAAAATGCGTTTAAAACCGATCCCACCTCTGCATTTGGAGGCATTATTGCTTTTAACCAAACGGTGGATTCCGCCGCAGCCAATGCTGTGTCTCAACAGTTTGTCGAGGTCTTATTAGCCCCTGACTACACCGAGGAAGCCCTCGCGATTTTTGCTGAAAAGAAAAACGTACGAGTACTCAAAGTAAAATCTGGTCAGGCTCATAATCCCTTTGACATCAAACGCGTAGGGGGGGGCTGGTTAGTACAAACTCCTGATACCTATCGCGATAATAGCGACGCTTTTAAAGTGGTCAGCGAAAAACAACCCACTACAGAGCAAATGCAAGACATGTTGTTCGCCTGGAATGTAGCAAAATACGTGAAATCCAATGCTATTGTGTTCTGCGGCCAGGGGATGACCTTAGGCGTGGGCGCTGGACAGATGAGCCGCGTCGACTCTGCACGTATCGCTTCGATCAAAGCTGAAAATGCAGGGCTCTCTTTACAAAACTCAGCGGTGGCTTCCGACGCGTTCTTTCCTTTCCGTGATGGGCTGGACGTGGTCGCTGACGCCGGTGCAACATGCATTATTCAACCTGGCGGTAGCATTCGTGATGACGAGGTCATTGCCGCAGCCAATGAGCGCGATCTCGTGATGGTATTTACGGGTACACGCCACTTCCGCCACTAATGCGCATTTTAGGCATAGACCCCGGCCTACGAAAAACAGGATTCGGGGTCATTGACGTCCATGGGTCGCAGCTGACTTATATTGCTAGCGGCACCATCGTGGTGCCCACAGAACAGCGGCTCGCGGCCCGCCTACAGGTTATCCTTGATCACATCCGCGAGATTGCCGCCTTACATCAGCCCACGCATAGCGCTGTAGAAAATGTATTCGTCAACATGAACCCCCACTCTACTTTATTATTAGGCCAGGCCCGTGGTGCGGCACTTTGTGCCTTGGCCGATAGTGGATTAGAAGTCTATGAATACACCGCCCTGCAAATTAAAAAAACCATCGTCGGTCGAGGGCATGCAGATAAAGCACAGGTACAACATATGGTACAACACTTACTACGTCTTAACGGCACCCCAGCCCCTGACGCAGCCGATGCTTTAGCTTGTGCCATCTGCCATGCGCATCACTACCCGCTACAACAACAGCTGCAAACTCAACAACACGTCTCCCCACACCTTACGCGCACCCGTGGTGGGCGTTTTATCGGAAAGTAAATCATGATTGGTCGTATTACTGGCATCCTTATTGAAAAAAACCCACCTACCATTTGTGTGGATGTAAACGGTGTGGGCTATGAGATGGACGTCCCCATGAGCACGCTTTATGATCTGCCTGATACTGGTGCTAAAGTCTCTCTTTATACTCATTTAAGTATCCGAGATGATGCTCATGTGCTTTTTGGGTTTGGCAATGCTAACGAACGTCGTACATTTAGAACCCTTATTAAAGTCAGCGGCATTGGTCCCAAAACAGCCTTAGGCATTTTGTCCGGCTTGTCTATTGACGAGCTTACCGCCGCTATTCAAAACCAAGATATCGCCCTCCTGACCAAAGCCCCAGGTATTGGTAAAAAAACCGCCGAGCGTATGATTCTTGAGTTACGCGATAAGCTTCAAGGCAATACCACTATCACTCCCACAGCAAGCTCGGACCAAAGCGATATTCTCAATGCATTACTGGCCTTAGGCTATAACAACACCGAAGCCAACAAAGTCATTAAAAAACTGCCTGCCGATATTGCTGTTTCCGAAGGAATTCGCCAAGCCCTACAGCTACTATCAGGTCGTTAGCAACTGTGCATACTGGGTTAAATCAACATTACCACCACTGACAACAACCCCCACTCGCTTACCCTGCAGCGGCAGCGCGCCAAACAAAGCGGCAGCTGCACCTAAACAACCCGTTGGCTCTACTACGATTTTCATACGCTCCGCAAAAAACTGCAGGGTTTTGATGAGCTGAGTATCCGTCACCGTCAATACCCCTTTCGCATATTGCTGAATGAGCGAGAAGGTAAGCGGTGACAACGCGGGCGTTAGCGCCCCATCTGCAATAGAATTCGGATAATCCACCCGTACAATCTGCCCCTGCGCCAAGGACTGCTGAGCATCATTACCCCCTTCTGGTTCCACCCCATACACTGCTGTAGCTGGGCTCAAAGCATGTGCAGCCAACAAAGACCCTGATAACAACCCGCCTCCGCCTAAAGGCACCAGCAACACATCCATATCGGGAACTGTTTCGAGCAGCTCTTTTACTGCCGTACCCTGACCCGCGATCACATGAGGATGTGAAAAAGGAGGAATTAAGGTCATTCCTTCTTTTTCTACAAACTCTTGCGCCATTTGCTCTCGATCCTGCGTAAAACGGTCATACTCAATAACCCGTGCTCCATACGCTAAAGTCGCTGCTTTTTTAGCAGCAGGCGCTGTGGCTGGCATAATAATCGTGGCCGGCACCTGAAACAACTGGGCAGCTAACGCCACCGCTTGGGCATGGTTTCCCGATGAAAAAGCAACCCCCCCCCGCTGACGCTGTTCAGAGTTAAGCTGAGCTAAAGCGTTATAACCGCCCCTGAACTTAAATGCCCCGATCCGCTGAAAATTCTCACATTTAAAAAAAACCTCAGCACCTAATTGTTGATTTAAGGTTCGCGAACTCAACACAGGGGTTCGATGCGCGACTTCTTTTAATTGTGCTGCCGCCTGTAAAATGTCTTCATAGCTGGGGATATGCACCATGACTCCTTTAAATAGCCGATAAGCTATCTATTATGCCGCATCTGTGTTTTGACTTTAATCTATCCCCCTAACTGGTGTAAGATAGACTGGATATTTAATCAGCAGGTTATGTATGGCTATTTACTCCGACTCGCTTAGCTCCACTCCCGTACCAGAACGAGTGGTAACTGCCGCTCCTCTCTCTCCTAACGAGGAATCCATCGAGCGTGCCCTACGCCCTAAGGCCTTAAATGACTATGTGGGTCAGCACCGCGTGCGTGAGCAGCTGGAAATTTTTATTACTGCTGCTAAACGCCGTGGCGAATCCCTAGACCATGTGCTGCTCTTTGGCCCCCCTGGACTAGGCAAAACCACGTTGGCTCATATTGTGGCGCAGGAAATGGGAGTGCAGCTGCGCCAAACCTCGGGGCCTGTCTTAGAACGACCTGGGGATTTAGCAGCTATCTTAACCAGCTTAGAGCCACACGACGTACTATTTATTGATGAAATCCATCGGCTCTCTCCTGTGGTCGAGGAAATCCTCTACCCCGCCCTAGAAGATTTTCAAATTGATATTCTAATCGGCGAGGGTCCGGCTGCCCGCAGTGTCAAAATCGACTTGCAGCCATTTACGCTTGTTGGTGCTACTACCCGCGCTGGCATGCTCAGCAACCCATTACGCGATCGTTTTGGTATTGTCTCCAGACTCGAGTTCTACTCGATTGCCGATCTACAACATATTGTGACGCGCAGCGCCCAGCTTTTACAGGTGGAATGTGTTCCCGAAGGCGCTCTGGAGATAGCCAAACGTTCCCGCGGTACCCCACGCATAGCAAACCGACTATTACGGCGGGTTCGCGATTATGCTGATGTAAAACATAACGGTGTAATTGATGCCCATTGTGCTGCTCAAGCACTCTCTATGCTCGAGGTCGACCCTTTAGGCTTAGACTTAATGGATCGCAAACTACTTGAAACCATTGTGCATAAATTTAACGGTGGTCCTGTAGGCGTAGACAGTCTGGCCGCTGCCATTAGCGAAGAGCGCGACACCATCGAGGACGTGATTGAGCCTTATTTAATCCAACATGGTTTTTTACACCGCACCCCTCGCGGTCGGGTCGCTACGCCAAGCACATGGACGCACCTTGGGCTGACACCACCTCGGTCCACACCTGACTTATTCGACTAGGGCTTGCTCATAAGCATCCAAACACGCCAACACGGCTTCCCCATAAGCCGCTAGCTTACGTGCGCCAATACCTGAAATGCGCCCGAGCTCATTAAGCGTAGCGGGGCGTAATAGCGCCACCTCTTTGAGTGTGGCATTATTAAAAATAATATAGGGTGGCACCTCGTGCTCTTTTGCTACCTGCGCGCGCCACTGGCGCAATCGCTCAAAGCAGGCTTGAGCCACAGGCGGTAACTGCTCCTCTTGCGGGCGCGATGCCCCCACGGGTTTAGTATGTGAATCTTTGCGCAACATAACAGCGCGCTCCCCCTTGAGCACAGCGCGACTATGCTCTGTTAGGGTTAAGGTACCAAACTGATGTGCCTGAACCTCGATAAGCTTATACGCAATCAGTTGCCGCAAGATCCGGCGCCACTCTTTGACACTCAGATCCGCCCCCACGCCAAATACTGATAAAGCCTGATGCCGATTCTGCTGAACGCGCTCTGTTTCTCGGCCACGTAAAATATCAATCACATGCCCTGCCCCATAGGCTTGGCCACATTCTCGCCATAAACGATAAATAGTCGATAGCAACTTTTGCGCCGCTACCGTACCATCCCACGTT
Source organism: Paenalcaligenes sp. (assembly GCF_030152715.1). Classification (NCBI taxonomy): domain Bacteria; kingdom Pseudomonadati; phylum Pseudomonadota; class Betaproteobacteria; order Burkholderiales; family Alcaligenaceae; genus Paenalcaligenes; species Paenalcaligenes sp. The sequence continues at coordinate 20,944 of NZ_JASLIX010000091.1, read as the reverse complement.
TGCGGAGGATCTAAACAGACATCGCAATTACCACAAGGCTCGATTGGCTGCCCAAAATAATCCAAGAGTAATTGACGACGGCAAGTAACCGTTTCACACAGCCCTAGCATGGCATCAATTTTACGGGCTTGATTACGCTGATGTTGGACATCGCCATTGGATTCTGCCACCATACGATGAAGCTGCACCACGTCTTGTAAGCCATAAGCCAACCATGCGGTAGCAGGCTCCCCATCCCTGCCGGCACGCCCTGTTTCCTGATAATAGCCCTCGATGGATTTAGGTAAATCAATATGTGCTACAAAACGCACATCCGGCTTATTTACCCCCATACCAAAAGCAATGGTCGCGACCATTACCACCCCGTCTTCACGTAAAAAACGGCTTTGATGGGCTGCCCGCTGCTCCGCTGGTAGCCCCGCGTGGTAGGCCAATGCCGAAACCCCATGACTTTGTAAAAAGGCAGCAGTCTCCTCGACTCGATTACGCGACAACGCATACACAATACCGCAGTCTCCCCGATGATACTGTTGGATAAACTGCAATAACTGCTTTCTTACCTCGGTTTTTTCAACAATGTGATAACTGATATTTGGACGATCAAAACTCGCCACAAAATGCGGGGCCTGCTCTAAATGCAGCCGCTGCGCAATCTCTGTACGCGTTTCCGCCGTCGCTGTCGCCGTCAAAGCGATGCGAGGCACATCGGGCCAACGTTGAGCTAAAAACGATAAGCCTAAATATTCCGGCCTGAAATCATGCCCCCATTGCGATACGCAATGCGCTTCATCGATCGCAAATAATGCAATGTGCCCGCGCGCCAACATATCTAAACAGCGATCCGTTAACAACCGCTCTGGCGCCACATAAAGCAGGTCAAGCTCACCTGCTAAAAATTGCTTTTCTACTTGACGCGCAGTTTGCCAGTCTTGGGAGGAGTTTAAATACGCAGCGCGCACACCGAGCTCGGTCAAGGCATCAACCTGATCCTGCATCAGCGCAATGAGTGGTGAAACCACCACCCCAGTGCCAGCGCGTACCAAAGCCGGAATCTGATAACACAGGGATTTACCCCCACCTGTAGGCATGAGCACCAGCGCATCGCCACCCGCAATCACATGCTGAATAATGGTGTGCTGCTCACCACGAAAAGCCTCGTAGCCAAAGACCTGTTGCAAAGTGCGTAAAGCAGGATCAGACATAATTAAAAAATGGGTAGGGAAAATCGTAATCCCATATTATAGTCGCCACTATGAGTTTGGCGCTGTGCATCCACATCGATACGTAGATTTGGGCTATACCAAAACTGCTGACTTAGACCAAAGGTATGTTGACTATGTCCTAATCGCGGCGCCGTGCTGGCATAGCTGGCGCCTAGTTTTCCCCAGCGCCCAGCATCCCACTGCAAATCAACCGCATGCTTGTCTTGCGAAGCTGTATAACCGTGGTTCTGATGTTGCAACAGATCACTAAATAGCCCCTTGTAACTTTCCGATTGCAGTCCCACCGCGAGAGTATCGGCGACTTGCAGCTGGTATCGCCCCTGGTAACGCCAACCCTTACCCTCTTGGTGATGGCTTTGCACCACATTCAGCGCACCGATACCCATAAGACCAAAATCATAACGCCCCCCTAGGCCCAGTTGCTCATACCCCTCAGCACGCTGATATAAACCATCCAGAGATAAAGAAGGAGAGATCTTGACATCTACCCACGCACGACCAGCACCACTGCCATACTGAAAAGACGTCACGGTTGGTTTTTTATCCACGGCTCCAAACGCAGCACCGTAACGCCACTGTACATGTTGCCCCAACCACCCAGAAGTCTGATCCGCAATACTTACCCCACCTAAAGGCACAGAGGCCAAACCTGAAATTAACTTAGGACTATAGTTACCAAGAACAAAACGCACCGCGCTCGTGGACTGATAGCGCCACGTACCCTGACCCACATGCCACTGCTGGGCGGCTTGCTCAGAAACCTGTGGGGCAATAGACAAACGTAGCGGCTGCGCGGGGCGAGGCTGAGCGCTGATCCCCGTGCTCATACCGACTAGCACGAAATAAGCCACCCATCGCCATTGTATTTGTCGCATTTATCGATTCAAGCTAATTAAAGCCTCGCTGGTTGCATCAAGAGAACGCTTTAAGGCGGAATATTTCTCGAGCAAAGCCGATTTATACACCACACCGATTAAACGCGGTTCGGCCACGCTACGCACCACCGGCAAGCGCTCACCTACAAAATCCACAAACTGTGCTTGCGCCTGATCCAAACGCATATCTGGAGTTAATGTTTTAACATAATCTAATTGCAGGAGCTCACCAATAGACTGCTCTTTGACATCATTGTGGTTTAATACCAAACGCATTAGCTCTGGTTGAGCAATCACTCCTAAATAATAGTTTTTTTCATCAACAACATAGATAAAGCGAACCGGGTAATCAAAGAACATCTGCAACGCATCAGCTACTGTTGCAGTAGTAGCTAAAACCGTATCTGCCGGACGCACAAGCTCACTTAACTTAGTATTACGCAACGTAAAGCGCAGCAACTGGTCGCGCTCGCGATTAAGCGTGACATCGTACATGGCTACCTCGGCAAGCGTACGCGACATAAAATAAGCCGTTACCGCCGCAATAATCAATGGCAAAACCAACTGATAACTCAGCGTCATTTCAAATAGCATCAAAATGGCCATCAGTGGTGCACTGGTAGCCGCCCCCAAAAATGCGCCCATGCCCACTAGGGTATAAATCGCTATATCAATGGTCAAAGCGGGAAAAATGCCATGCACCAATTGCCCAAACAAGGTGCCCACAGCAGCGCCTACAAACAAAGCGGGCGTAAATACCCCACCTACCGCTCCAGAGCCAACTGTAATCGTTGTTGCAAACACCTTGGCAAATAACATCAACACAATGGCATACCATGACCAAGAATCAAATAAAAAAGAACGAACAACGCTGTAGCCATTACCGGCCACGTCTGGGATCATGATCAACAAGAGTCCCAACATAAACCCGCCTACCGTTAATCTAGCAACTAAAGGCAAACCACTGCGTACAAACACCCGTTTCATTAGGTTTAAAAGTTTTAAGAACCCGGGAGCCACCACCCCAATCATGATCCCTAACACCACAAAAAGTATGATCTCCCACCCTATCGAACCGGATAAATCTAGCATCTGATACGGGGCTTGGTAATGCCCAGAAAGCCGCATGGTAATATTCGCCGTGGCTGAGGCAATCAACAAAGGACCCAACGTATGAATACTCATGGACCCCAGAACAATTTCCGCCACAAAAATCGCCCCAGCTAAAGGGGCTCCATACGCCGCCGCCACCCCTGCTGCAGCACCACAGGCCACCAGTAAACGCAAACGTTCTGGTTTGATGAAAATAAAACGCCCAAACAACGAGGCGGCTAATGAAGACAAATGAATCATCGCCCCCTCTCGCCCAATGGCCCCCCCTGAGGCGACGGTACACAAGGACGATAAGGACCGTAATAGACCTTGGCGTAATGACATACGACCATCGCCAATGACTACGGCCTCCATGTAATCGGAAGCCGTACTGGCTTTTTTACGCCCCGCCAACCAAAGTAATACCCCAGCCGCTAATCCCCCGAGTGTGGGAAATAATAGCCGCATATCCCAGCTTAAGGCTCGCGTGACTTGGGTAATCCCTCCAGATTGTCCTGTTACTACCCGCTGGATTAAATAAATACCCTCATAAAATAGCTGGACAACCCAAGCTCCTAATACCCCCATTATGACCGCCCAGCAAAGCATCGCTGGCGTATCTGACAACCAATGCCATTTACGCACCCGCTGTCGTGTCAAACGAAGGTATTTTTTATATGGCATACATTACACTTTAAAATCAGGCGGAGTAGGTGGTCGAGACACGCCAAACATTCGCCAATACACCCAAATCGTGAATAACACCAAAAAGGGCAAGGCAATCAGGCTAATGTTCCAAAGTAATACCAAGGTTGTCTGATCCGCCGCTGCATCCCAGATCGTGATCTGATCCAGTACCAAGAAAGGAAATAAACTAAACGCCAGACCTATTAAAACGGCTAAAAAAATAATGAGCGTCAATAAAAAAGGGAGCACAGTACTGCGCACACTCTCATTGATTAAGCGCTGTAAATTCATTTCAATGATAACAAAACCCAATAAGATGGACACCCACAGTGCTAAAACCGCTAGGCGCGGTGCACCCTCACTCCATTTCAATAACACACCCGGATTGGCCAAGGCCAGTACTACCGAGGCCGCTATTGCCCCCGCCGCAAACCACCGTACTGCTCGTCGTCCCCACAACACAGCTCTGATACGCAGCTCCCCCGTTTCGCGCATGACTAACCAAGCCGCTCCCAACAACACATACGCCGCCACCGCACAAAAGCCCATAAACCAAATAAACCAGTTGTAGCCTGTGCCGCTTTGATAGTTAATGACGACTTTGGCTAGCAACAAGCCATGAGAGAACGCTGTGATCAGCGAGCCCACCGCAAAGCCCAACTGCCACCACGGCTGCTGCTCAGCCGGCGCACGTAGACGCAACTCAAAACAAAGTGAACGGGCCATCACTCCCAACGCTAATAACATCAAGGGCAAATGCAACTGTCCCATCACACTGCCCCACGCATGCGGAAACACTAACGCAAAAACCCCTAATCCCAAAAACAACCAAAACTCATTGGCATCACGCCAAGGGCTCAATAGAGCCATCATCCGTGGACGTAGGCTCTCTGGGGCAACCAATGACAAACAGCCTACTCCGATATCAAAACCATCTAATAAGGTGCCCGCAATAATCGTAATAAACAACAATCCTAAAAACACCAAAGGCAACCAAAAGGCCGGGTCTGTCGCTGAGACCCCTAGCGCTAACGCTAAATCTGTGATCATGCCCGCCCCCTATGTCTTGCCACAGCCACCACCCCATAACGAGCTACCGAGCGCACCAGAGCAATAAAACCAATAGTCAACAAGCCATATACCAACCCATAAGCAATAAAACTCACTACCGTAGGTAAGAGCTGATGTTGAGCATAAATTTCATTTAGCGTGATGGTTTGTCCAACCACAAAAGGTAAGTTCCCGAAGAGCTGATACATTAGCCCCGCCACCCACAGAATGGGACCTAACCATCCCCCATAAATCATTAACGCTTTAATACGCGGTGTTAATGCACTCGGATCGTAATGACGGGTTAAACCCAAACGCCACCCCACAGTCAGTAAGGCTAGCATCCCCAGACCGGCAAGCATCGCCACACGCACCGCTATAAAAACCCATAAAACGGGAGGACTCATACCCGCGACCTGATCCAAACCTAATAACATGCCATCCGCATCCTGACCTAACCACATTTGACCACGCTGGTTCAAGCCTATGCTCCAATGATTACTTAAGTCTGCCGGCGAAGGCCAAGCAATAAGTAACCAGCTCGGCACCGAGTCTGACTGCCAGTAAGCCATCGCGGCCGCTGCTTTAATAGGCTGATGCTCTGCAACCATATGGCCATTACCAACAAAAGCCACCAACAACCCCACCCAAGCCACCGAGCCCACATAGACCGCTAGCTGAAAAACACGCCGCTCCCCTTCGCCAAGTGGGCGACGCACAGAGCGTAGTGCTAATACCGCCATCATCAGGCACGCAACCATGGCAAAACTTGCCGTAATAAACAACAAGCCATACCATAACAGGCTTGGATTAGCGATCACTTGCAACCAATGGCTGACCTCGTAATTGCCGTCCACCCACTTTACTCCTGTGGGGGTATGCATCCAGGAAACCAAAGCAATCAAACATGCCGCCACACCGCTATAGCCTAAAGCAACCAAGAACACTACCGCTGCATGAAGCCAATCAGCAAGCTGACGCTGAGCAAACAGCATCAGCCCAAGTAAACCGGCTTTTAAAACCAGCGCACCTAGCAGCGCGACAGCTAATAGTGGACTACTCACGGCATGGATTTTTGCAAACAGTGTTGGCCACAAGCTGCCAAGTTGAATGAAGACTGGCATACTAGAGGCAAAGCCCAGCAAAAATGCCAAAGCAAAAATCCGCACCCAAAATCGATACATAGGTAGCCACAACAACTGTTGTTCACCTATAGCTCGAAGCCGTAAATAAAACAGCAGCCATGACAGCCCTAAGCTCATACCAAAGAATATGGTCATAAAGCTCAAGCTGCCAAAAAACTGCAACTGGGAAAACCAAAGTGCGGAATAGGTCATAATAGGCGCTAAATCTACGTTATTTTGTTTTTCTTGCTATAAACATTAAGTCTAACCACAATACGTGGCAAAATAGACCATTATCCAATTATTTATTCGTTTTTTTGCGTATGAGCACTGCATCTACCACTCCTCCCGTATCGAATTTTTTACGGAATATTATTGACCAAGATCTAAAAAACCAGCGTCATGCGACGAAATTGTGGGCAGGTCGTCCCGGCCCAGCAGCCATACAATCTACCGGTCAGGTAGATACAGCACGTATACGCACTCGCTTTCCCCCTGAGCCCAACGGTTATTTACACATTGGTCACGCCAAAAGTATTTGTTTAAACTTCGGACTCGCCGAAGACTACGGTGGCGCATGCCACTTACGCTTTGATGATACGAACCCAGAAAAAGAAGAGCAAGAGTATGTTGACGCCATTATTGATATGGTGCAATGGCTCGGCTACGACTGGAAGTATCAAAACGAAGACAATTTATACTTTGCCAGCGACTACTTTGGCTATATGTACGAGTTTGCTGAAGCCCTTGTACAAGCCGGCTATGCCTATGTCGACGAGCAAACCCCTGAGCAAATTCGTCAAACGCGTGGAACACTCACAGAAAAAGGTACAAATTCGCCTTGGCGTGATCGACCAGCAGAGGAATCGTTACAGTTGCTGCGTGAAATGCGCGATGGCAAACATCCTGATGGCAGTCTCTGCTTGCGCGCTAAAATCGATATGGCTTCGCCCAATATCAATATGCGTGACCCAGTGATGTACCGTATTCGACATACTGCACATCACCGTACCGGTGACCAATGGTGTATTTACCCCATGTATAGCTGGGCTCACCCGGTAGAAGACGCGCTCGAAATGATCACGCACAGCATTTGCACGCTGGAATTCGAAGACCAACGCCCTTTTTACAATTGGATCTTAGAGCGTTTACGCGATCTGGGTTTTTTTACGGACCCATTACCCCAGCAGTACGAATTCGCACGTCTATACCTAAGCTATGTGGTCACTAGCAAACGCAAACTACGCCAGCTTGTAGAGGAAAAACACGTAGACGGTTGGGATGACCCGCGCTTACCAACCCTGGCGGGGCTGCGTCGCCGTGGCTATACTCCAGAAGCCATTCGCTTATTCTGTGATCGCATTGGGGTCTCCAAGGCCGATTCACGCATAGATTACAGTGTTCTTGAACAGGCCTTGCGTGATGACCTGGATCCCAAAGCACCACGTAGCGTTGCTGTGCTAGACCCAATTAAACTCGTACTAACCAATTTCCCCGAAGACAAAGAGGAAATATGTTACGCCCCCGTGCATCCACATAATCCCGATGCTGGCAAGCGCGAGTTCCCGCTCACACGCGAGCTCTGGATTGAGCGCGATGACTTCCGCGAGGAACCCGTTAAACGTTATTTCCGCTTATTCCCTGGTAATACAGTACGACTTAAGTACGGTTACATTATCCAATGCACGGGCTTTGAAAAAGACGAAAACGGTCAAGTAACAACCGTCTATGCCGAATACCTTCCCGACACCAAAAGCGGCACTCCTGGCGCCGACTCCGTTAAGGTCCGAGGCAATATCACTTGGGTCAGTGTCAAACACGCTATTGCGGCGGAAATCCGCCTCTATGATCGTCTCTTTACCGATCCTCATCCCGATGTTGGCGATAAGGACTTCCTGCAGCTCATCAACCCTAACTCCATGCAAGTGGTGCAAGGGTGGGTAGAGCCTGGCTTAGTAGCCACCCCAGACGCTCATTGGCAGTTTGAGCGGCTTGGCTACTTTGTGGCAGACCGGGAGCTCTCCACACCGGAAAAGCCGGTGCTTAATCGTACTGCCACATTAAAAGATAACTGGAGTTAACCACACAAGGGGCCATGGCCCCTTTATCATAATTGGGTATGACGTGAACGCACCAACAACTCGTAAAGGCCCTCAGGCTCTAGATATTAAAAGCGCAACCATCTACACCGTACGACTTGTACTACATAGCGCTAACACCAGCGAATTACTCGAAGCGTTACAGCAACGCATGGAAGGCGCCGGCGCTTTTTTCCAAGGTGAGCCGGTAGTCATTGATTGCTCAGCAATCATGGACCCCATTGAATGGGAGCCTCTATTACAAGCCTTACGACATTATCAGCTACATCCAATTGGGGTCACAGGCTCTACTGAGCAAGAACAAGCCGCTGCTCAACATGGTTTAACTGCGGTGGAGCTCTCTTTGGCCAAAGCCGCGATCGAAATCCCCGAGCCGGAGCAAACGCCACCCTCCCCCGTTACCCCAGCCCCACTCATTTTGCATCAAAACCTACGCTCAGGACAGCGCTTTGTGGCTCCCGAAGGCGACCTGATTGTGATTGGTATGGTTGGACACGGCGCAGAAATTATTGCCACTGGTAACATTAGCGTCTATGGGCCACTACGCGGCAAAGCCATAGCCGGCGCAAATGGTAATACGAATGCGTGGATTAGCACGACCGAGTTTGAGCCCGAGCTCATCGCTATTGCAGGGGTCTATAGTGTTATTGAAGACTTACATACTAACCCCCACCACAAAAAGCCTGTGCTCATTCAGCTAGAGGGGGACTCCTTAAAATTTGAGCCATTAGGTTAATAGATGTTAATACGTCTTGCACTCCAGCGCAGATCATGCGAGGGTATAACTTTTACACATTGGTCTAATCACTTTCATAGTGCTTTTTGCTTTTATTTTTTATAATAATAAACACACATGAACCGAAACGATAAAGGATACATAACATCATGGCGCGAATAATTGTGGTGACCTCTGGCAAAGGTGGTGTGGGCAAAACCACAACCAGTGCTAGCTTTGCTTCCGGCCTAGCGATGCGCGGCCACAAAACCGTAGTCATCGACTTTGATGTCGGTTTACGTAACCTGGATTTAATCATGGGTTGTGAACGACGGGTCGTTTACGATTTCGTTAATGTCATCCAAGAGGAAGCCAGCTTAAATCAGGCTTTAATTCGCGATAAAAATCTTGATAACCTTTTTATTCTACCGGCATCACAAACACGCGATAAAGACGCCCTAACCAAAGAAGGGGTAGCCAAAGTCCTCAATGACCTAAAAGAAATGGGCTTTGAATATATTGTTTGTGACTCCCCCGCAGGCATAGAGACCGGTGCCTTGATGGCCTCCTACTTCGCTGACGATGCAATTGTGGTTACTAACCCTGAAGTCTCTTCAGTACGTGACTCTGATCGTATCTTAGGAATACTTTCCGCTAAATCCCAACGTGCCGAAAATAGCGATACTCCCATTAAGGAATACTTGCTAATTAGTCGCTACAGCGCCAAACGAGTCCTAGCCGGTGAAATGTTATCCTTACAAGACATAGAGGATATTCTTCGCATTAAACTCATTGGGGTAATTCCAGAATCCGAAGACGTTCTTCATGCTTCCAACCAAGGCACTCCTGTGATTCACCTTGAAAACAGTCCTGCAGCTCAGGCCTACGAAGATGTGGTTGCTCGCTATTTAGGCGAAACTCGCCCCCTACGCTTTGTAGAATACGAAAAACCCAGCTTTCTTAAGCGCCTCTTCGGGGGTAAATAATTATGTCTCTGCTCTCCTTTTTTACGGGCAAGAAAAAAAACACTGCTAGCGTCGCCAAGGACCGCCTACAACTGATTCTTATTAATGAACGCGGCCAAGGTGGGGTCAGTCCCGACTATTTGCCTCGCCTCCAAAAAGAGCTCATTGAGGTCATCTCACGCTACGTCAAAATCGAGCCGAATGACATTCAAGTCAATGTTGATCGACAAGATGCTCTCGAAGTGCTCGAAGTTAAAATCGAGCTACCACCCCACTTGCAAAAATAAATCGTATAAAAAACCCCATCTGGTAACCACCAGATGGGGTGCTTGTCTTGATACCTTGAAGCCTATTGGCGCTTGCCGATTTGGTCACCTACAACGCCACCAATCGCCGCACCACCAACAGTACCCAATACGCTTCCTCCGCTAATAGCCGCACCAGCGACCCCACCTACGCCAGCTCCTGCCGTTGCTCCTTTTTGACGCGAGCTCATACTGTCCCATGTTGAGCAACCCGCCATCACAAAGCACAAAGCAGTAGCAGACAAAGCTTTTAATGTGGTCGATCGTTTCATAATGTACTCCTTAGCATGATTCAATTCCATTACCTTTACCATACCTCTGGCCTACTATAGACTCAAGCCAGTAATTGCATATTTCTGTTAATGGCCGCAAAAAATGTAACAGCCACATAAAGTGGCTGTCTACTAATATTATTTAAGTGGTTTATAACGAATCCGCTTAGGCTGGGCGGCGTCCTCGCCAAGTCGACGACGCTTATCTTCCTCGTATTCCTGGTAGTTCCCGCTAAAGAACTCCACGTGAGAGTCCCCTTCAAAGGCAAGAATATGAGTGGCGATACGATCTAAGAACCAGCGGTCATGGCTGATGACTAATACACTACCGGCGTACTCTAATAGCGCATCCTCAAGCGCACGTAAGGTTTCTACGTCTAGGTCGTTAGAGGGCTCGTCCAAAAGTAAAACATTACCCCCAGAAGCGAGTGTTTTTGCTAAATGCAAACGACCTCGCTCCCCACCAGAAAGCTTACCCACAATTTTATTTTGATCTGCACCACGGAAATTAAAACGACCAATATAAGCACGAGCAGGGATTTCAAAACGCCCTACTTGTAAAATATCTGAACCGCCTTCGGATATGGCCTCAAAAACAGTTTTATCCGCAGGTAAAGAGGAGCGAGACTGATCTACATAAGCCAACTGTACGGTTTGACCAATTTTAATTTCCCCCTGATCCGGCTGCTCTTGCCCAGCAATCATTCGGAATAAAGTGGACTTACCCGCACCGTTTGGTCCGATAATCCCAACAATGGCACCAGGGGGAATCGTAAAGCTCAAATCATCAATTAATAAGCGATCGCCGTAACCCTTTGAGACGTTTTTAAACTCGATGACTTCATTACCAAGACGCTCTGCCACGGGAATAAAAATCTCTTGGGTCTCATTGCGACGCTGATAATCATGGGAGGCAAGCTCCTCGAACCGATTCAAGCGCGCTTTAGACTTGGCCTGACGACCTTTCGGGTTTTGACGTACCCACTCCAGCTCTTTACGGATCGTACGCTGACGTGCCGACTCTTGAGCCTCCTCTTGCTTTAAGCGATTTTCTTTTTGCTCTAACCAGGAGCTATAGTTACCTTTCCATGGAATCCCATGCCCACGGTCTAGCTCCAAAATCCACTCTGCGGCATTATCTAAAAAGTAACGATCGTGAGTAACAGCTACCACCGTACCCGGGAATTTACTCAAAAACTGCTCTAACCAATGCACACTTTCCGCATCAAGGTGGTTAGTTGGTTCATCGAGTAACAACATATCAGGTTTGGATAACAATAACTGACACAGAGCCACACGACGCTTTTCCCCCCCAGATAGATGCCCAATCACTGCATCCCAAGGAGGCAAACGTAATGCATCAGCGGCAATCTCCATCTGGGTATCCGTGTCATCACTTCCACTTGTGGCCGCGGCGGCAATAATGGCCTCGAGCTCGGCTTGCTCTGCTGCCAACGCATCAAAATCCGCATCGGGTTCAGCATAAGCCGCATAAACCTCATCTAAGCGCTGCCGCGCCTCAAAGACCTCGCCTAAGCCAGCCTCTACAGCTTGGCGCACGGTTTGGTTGGGATCCAACTCGGGCTCTTGAGGCAGGTAACCAATTTTAATCCCGGGCATCGGGATGGCTTCGCCATCGATTTCTTTGTCTACACCTGCCATAATACGAAGCAAGGTGGATTTACCGGATCCATTTAACCCCAATACGCCAATTTTGGCACCGGGGAAGAAAGATAAAGAAATATCGCGTAGAATTTGACGCTTGGGTGGCACAGTTTTGCCAACCCGATTCATGGTGTAAACGTATTGGGCCATAGATACCTAAATAGGATTAATAAGGCTATAAGTACATAGCATCGCAAAAAAGCGACTTCATTATAATTGAGAACTGCCAAGCAAAATGACTGATACCCCAGCACTAGTATTTAGTACCGATGACATCGATTTATTAGCCCGTACCGCCGATGCACTCAGTGCCTATTTGGGCAAGCCGGTCTTAGTTGAGCTGGTGGATGCCAGTGAAACCGGTTTTGAATGGGCTATATTTGCTATACCCCTAGATATTAACGAAGATGATACAGATATTCCAGTCGTACAAATTGGTGGGGCTAAAGCTCGCTTATTAGGTAGCCAGGGCGGCTTTAAGGTCAATGAAAATGAAACCTATAGCTGTCGTTTCATGTGGGCAATTCAACGTAGTGATATCGAATCCATCAAGTACATCAAAATTAATCACGAGGGCGACGAAAATGCTTGGGGAGAAACCCTTCAGGAAATTTTGCCCTTTGATTTAAGCACAGACCCACTTGCAGACGAGAACGAAGCGAGTACCCACTTAGCTTTTATGCAACCCGCTTCCGATCAGCGTCACTAGGTCTTCCCCCCATGTGGAGCTTATCTCTCAAAAAAAGCAATAACCCAAATGGGGCTGTCGCTACGACCAAAGCAATAGCCCCTAGCCCATGCAACCGATAGCCATGAGGACGAGCTATGGATTGATCCCTCATGTGTAGTGCAAAGCGTGTGTATCTCATACCCGCTTTGATAAACGCCACAGGTTTGTAATGAAACCAGGGCAAGCTATCCACAACCGTATCATAGGCCAACAACCACAATCCTAAAGCATGAGTAGCAGCATTATTTTTTCCTTGTCGAGATAAAGAATCGCTACTATCGTGATACACCCTGTACACCTGATTGACAAATCGTGTCAGATAACCAGCTCGCGCCATGCTCCGCCACACAAGGCTTTCGGGAACAAAACCTTCAATATTCTCTGGAAAAGGAAAGCGCTGCAAAACAGCAGTGCTTAAGCAGCCAAACTTTTCACCGGTTACACCAAACTTGAATTGAATATCTAAAGGGTTAGCATCCAGTACATCGTAAGGATACATATCCCCTACAATATTTCCTTCGGGCGTTTTACATAACCCCGTGACAGCGACAAAACGCTCACGCTCTTTTTGGGGGATCTCTTTCCATGTGCGCGCCATGTCATACAACGCATTGGCTTCTAAGCTATCATCACTATCTAAGGCTACCACCAGTTCACCCTGAGCCATACGCACGCCACGATTAAAAGCCGCTTTTTTATGTTGATTCGGCTGCCAAACATAGTGGATAGGGAAAAGGGCTTCTTGTTGCCACTGCTGAATGCGTTTTTTTGTATGATCTGTGGACCCGTCATCCACGACCACCCACTCGAAATCTTGAAATGTCTGCTCGCATAGCGATTCATACACACGTTGTAACGTATGTGCTCGATTATACGTTGGCGTTAAAATCGTAAACTGATAACGCCACGCTGGGGGAACATAGGAGGCAGATCTCCAAGGCATTAACGCAAATCTCCTCAAAAACAACAAATTCACAGCAGTAATTCATCATAGACGAAAAAAAACCACAGATCATAAATCTGTGGTTTTTATTGCCTTAATTACAATTGGTAGTTGTTTTTTATGCGTTGCTTAAACACGACAACAAAAACTGTTACCCTTATTTTTAGTGTAATTAAGCACGCTTCACTTTTTCAAGCATTTTAAAAACGCTTTTGGGGGAACGTGCATATAAGCGTTTAAAAGCTTTACCTAAGCAGCGACGCTCTAGGGTGTTGCGGCTTGTGCGTTTGATTTCAGCCATGAAACTCTCCGATACATAAACAAAGCTAAGAATTATACAAGTAACCTTAGCTACACATACAATAGATTTTAGCTCATCCCATCTTATATACCAAATATCTATTTTTTCAGCTCCTCACGCTATTACTATGAGTTCTCAAATTCGCATTTTCGGCGCGCGCCAAAACAATCTCAAAAACCTGAATGTGCATTTTGATACAGGAAAAATCACTGTACTAACTGGTGTATCCGGTTCAGGCAAATCCTCTCTGGCCTTTGATACGCTCTATGCCGAAGGGCAGCGTCGTTATGTGGAAACATTTTCTCCTTATGCCCGCCAGTTTTTGGATCGCATGGATAAGCCCCAAGTCGATCGTATCGAAGGAATTTTACCGGCTATTGCTATTGACCAAGTAAACCCCGTACGCAACTCGCGTAGTTCCGTTGGCACCATGACAGAGCTCAATGACTACTTTAAGCTCCTCTATGCCCGACTCAGCCACCTTCACTGCCGACAATGCGGTCAACCAGTTCACGCCGAAGATGCACAGCGTATCGCTCAAACCTTAAAAAAGCGCTGCTTAACGCAAGATCCTCGTTTGGTTATCACTTTTGCTGTGGATGTACCAAGTAATTTCAGCGAAGAAGAAATCAAACAATTTTTAGAGCAACAAGGCTACACTCGCCTGCACGAACCACAGCACACGTCCTCAAAAAAATCTAAATCAGCCACCCAACGTTTATACGTTATTCAAGATCGTTTCCGCTTAAGCCGTGCTGAGCCTAGCCGTGTGATGGAGGCCCTAGACGCCGCCCTACATTATGGCAATGGCCATCTTAGTGTGTTTGCTCTGGATGAGGAAAAAAAAGAGCAGGAGTGGTCTTTTAGCGCCGGCCTTCACTGTGCTACCTGCGATATTGATTACAGTGCCCCCCAACCCAGCACTTTTTCTTTTAACTCCCCATTGGGAGCCTGTGAGACATGTAAGGGTTTTGGGCGTGTGATGGGAATTGATTACGGTTTAGTTATTCCTGACGAAAGCAAAAGCTTACTCGAAGGCGCCATTAAACCATGGCAAACCGACTCAAACCGTGTGCACCAAAAAGACCTAGAGCGGTATGCGAAACAAGCTGCTATTCGTTTGGCGGTACCATGGCAGCAGCTTAGTCAAGCAGAAAAAGACTGGGTGATTTACGGTGACCCCGAGTTTAAAGGTGGAGCACGTGCTTGGAAGCAACAGTGGTACGGTGTCGCTCGCTACTTTGACTGGCAAGAAACCCGAGCCTACAAAATGCACGTCCGTGTCATGCTATCTAAGTATCGCAGCTATACCACTTGCCCCAGCTGTCGGGGCTCGCGATTAAAAGCCGATGCTCTATTGTGGCGGTTGGGTCAACACACGCATGCCCATGATCCACAACCCTATACCCGCTTTATGCCCGTAACAGCAGAATGGAGCCAAGAGCAACTCAACCAGATGCCGGGGTTGCATATTCATGACTTAATGCGGCTTCCTATCGAATCGGTACGCACCTTTTTCCAACAGCTCCGTTTTGATGGTGAGCTTAACGCCGCCACCCAGCTCTTACGAGAGGAGATCAACACTCGACTTGGTTTTTTATGCGAGGTAGGCCTTGGCTATTTATCCTTAGACCGCCAAAGCCGCACCCTTTCTGGGGGTGAGGTTCAGCGCATCAACCTTACCACCGCTTTGGGCACATCATTGGTCAACACGCTGTTTGTTTTAGACGAACCCTCTATCGGCTTACACCCACATGATATGCACCGTATCGTCCAGATCATGCAACGCCTACGTAATAATGGCAATACGCTCGTCGTTGTAGAGCATGATCCGCAAGTCATGGTGGCCGCCGATCGCATCTTAGACATTGGGCCTGGGCCAGGTAAGGCTGGGGGGCATATTTTATTCGATGGCTCACCAGCAGCACTACGCCACGCCTCTACTCTCACCGGAGACTACCTCAGTGGTAAAAAGCAAATTACCGCTCCGCACCCTCAGCCGGTAAAAACGACTACACCGCGCTTAACTCTTACTGGCGTGCGTGCCCATAATCTCAAAAATATCACGGTGGATTTTCCATTAGAGCGCCTCGTTTGTGTCACTGGCGTCTCTGGCTCTGGTAAATCCACCCTTATCCAAGATGTTTTATACCCAGCCTTACTTAAACATTTTGGCGAGGCTACCGAAGCACCTGGCGATTTTGATTGCTTAGTCGGTGCGGATCAAATAGCCGAAGTCGTAATGGTAGATCAATCCCCTATTGGTCGCACCGCTCGCTCTAACCCGGCTAGTTATGTCGGTGCCTTTGATGCCATACGTAAGCTCTTTGCCCGCGCCCCTTTAGCCATAGAGCGCGATTATAAGCCTGGCACATTTAGCTTTAATAGTGGCGCAGGACGATGTCCCACTTGTGGGGGCACAGGCTTTGAGCATATCGAAATGCAGTTTTTATCGGATGTTTACTTACGCTGCCCCGATTGCGATGGTAAGCGTTTCCGCCCCGAGATATTAGAAATTCGCCTAGAGCATTTAGGCCGAAACGCATCCATTGACGAGGTCTTAGACATGACCGTTGATGAAGCCATCGATTTTTTTGCCGGCTTACAAGATGTGCAGCGAGGCTTAGCACCTCTTGCTGATGTGGGCTTGGGGTATTTAACTTTAGGGCAGCCGGTTCCCACCCTTTCTGGTGGCGAAGCGCAACGCTTAAAACTGGCAGGCTATTTAGCCGAAGCCGCAAAAAGCCGCTTAAGCCGCGCTAAAGTTGTAAAAAAAGGAAAGCTGTTCCTATTTGATGAGCCCACGACGGGTTTGCATTTTGATGATATTGCTAAACTCATGCAAGCCTTTCGTAAACTCTTAGCCGCGGGACACTCGCTCATTGTCATTGAACATAATCTGGATGTGATCCATGCTGCAGACTGGGTGATCGACCTAGGCCCATATGGGGGTACGGCTGGGGGAGAAGTTGTGGCATGCGGTACCCCACAAGCCCTATTAGAGAACACTCATTCCCTAACTGGAAATGCTTTAAAAACCTATCAACAGCAACTTATCGGCACAACCATAGAAACGGAAGTTACCGAACCAGCTCTCCCCTATAATGCCAATGCGCATCCTGCCATTCAAATTCTTAATGCTCGCGAACACAATTTAAAAAACATTCAGGTATCGATCCCTAGGGATACATTTACCGTAATTACCGGCGTATCCGGCTCTGGCAAATCCACCTTAGCCTTTGATATTTTATTTAACGAGGGACAGCGACGTTATTTGGAGTCACTCAATGCCTATGCGCGCTCCATTGTCCAACCTGCTGGCCAACCCGACGTAGATGCCATTTATGGTATTCCCCCTACCGTAGCCATTGAGCAACGCACAAGTCGAGGCGGCTATAAGTCTACCGTCGCTACCACAACAGAAATCCACCATTTTTTGCGTTTACTCTACGTCAAACTCGGCACACAAATGTGTCCAGCTTGCCATGTTCCTGTGCAACCCCAAAGCCCCGAGCAAATTACAGCGCAATTACTCCGAGACTATAAAAATCAAACTATTCACATCTATGCACCCCTTATTGTGGCGCGCAAAGGCTACTATACCGATTTAGCAAAATGGGCTCATACCAAAGGCTATACTCACCTACGCGTGGATGGGGAGCTTCTGCCAACCGATGCTTGGCCACGTTTAGATCGTTACCAAGAGCATAATATAGAGTTACCGATCGCTGACATTTTAGTTCGAGCTAAAGATGAACAATCGTTACGCCAAGCCATCCATGATGCATTACTACATGGACAGCAAAACATATTGATTGTGCATCAAGATACAGAGCTACGCCTATCTACAGCACGTGCTTGTCCAAACTGTGGTTGTAGCTTTCCCGAACCGGACCCCCGCCTTTTTTCCTATAACTCTAAACACGGCTGGTGCCACAGTTGTTTTGGAACCGGTGTCAGTTTAAGCGGCTTTGATGCAGAGCAAAGTGGTGAGGAAAGTAAATGGTTACCGGATGAAGACGAAACCTCCACCGAAAACAAATGCCCTAGTTGTCATGGACAACGCCTAAATCCGGTTGCACTGGCTTTCCGCTGGCATGATCAAGGCATTGCAAATTTGTCGGCTTTATCGATCGATGATGCTAAGCATTTTTTTCAACAGGTACAACTCAGCCAACGCGAACAAGAGATTGCTCGTGACATACTGAGCGAAATTCAAAACCGCCTCGCTTTTTTACAAGAAGTGGGTTTAGGTTATTTACATTTGGATCGAGCTGCTCCCACCCTATCGGGTGGCGAGGCTCAACGTATTCGACTCGCCGCTCAATTAGGTTCTAATCTGCAGGGCGTCTGTTACGTCTTGGATGAGCCAACCATCGGTTTACACCCACGAGATAACCGTATATTGCTCCAAGCTCTACAGCGCTTGGAACGCAACGGTAACACCCTTGTGGTGGTAGAGCACGATGAAGATACCATTCGTCAAGCTAGCCATATTATTGATATTGGACCCGGTGCAGGAATACGTGGTGGCCAAGTCGTTGCACAGGGCACTTTAGAAGATATTATGCAAAATCCTGACTCACTGACAGGACGCTATCTAAAACATCCCATATCGCACCCCATGCAAGACTACCGACCCGTGACCGACTCGACCCCCGCGCTGCTGGTAGAAAATGCACATCGCCACAACCTACAAAATGTCACCGCTCGTATACCTTTAGAGCGACTTACGGTCGTAACAGGTGTCTCTGGATCAGGAAAATCCACCTTTGCCCGCGAAGTTCTTTTACACAACCTTAAACAAAAACTCGCTCAACCCGAGCAATATATATGGCAATACTGTGAGCGTATACTTGATTGGGAGCAAGTCGATCGCGTACTCGAGGTCGATCAAACACCCATTGGTAAAACCCCACGCTCTTGCCCAGCAACCTATGTCGGGTTTTGGGATGATATTCGTAAGCTCTTTGCACAAACACGCGATGCAAAACTACGTGGCTGGAATGCTTCTCGTTTTTCCTTTAATACCGGTGATGGACGTTGCGCTGAATGTAACGGCCAAGGACTCGTAACCTTTGAAATGAGCTTTTTGCCGGATATCAAAATCCCGTGCGAGCGTTGTCATGGGCAACGATTCAACGACGATACGCTACACGTCAAATGGCAAGGTAAACACATCGGCGAAGTTTTACAAATGGAAGTGGATGAAGCCGTCGATTATTTTGCTTCTCACCCACGTATTTTACGCCCTCTGCAACTACTGCAAGATGTTGGCTTAGGCTATTTAACACTGGGCCAACCATCGCCTACCCTATCCGGCGGCGAAGCCCAGCGGATTAAACTGGTCAGCGAACTCAGTAAAGTTCGCCTTGACGAAGGCCTACATAAAACAGGGCGAGCCTCCCGTCAGCCACACACTTTATACGTACTCGATG
The DNA here is from genome assembly GCF_030152715.1 of Paenalcaligenes sp. Classification (NCBI taxonomy): domain Bacteria; kingdom Pseudomonadati; phylum Pseudomonadota; class Betaproteobacteria; order Burkholderiales; family Alcaligenaceae; genus Paenalcaligenes; species Paenalcaligenes sp. The sequence continues at coordinate 1,460 of NZ_JASLIX010000091.1, read as the reverse complement.
AGCCTACAGTAGGGCTTGCTATGGCCGATGTGGAAAAACTCCTGCGGGTACTTCACCGACTTACAGACGCCGGACAAACTGTAGTTGTAATCGAACATAATTTAGACTTAATCGCTGAAGCAGATTGGGTTATTGATATGGGACCCGAAGGCGGTATCCATGGTGGGCAACTTGTAGTTGAAGGGAATGTCCAGACCGTGCAAAATACCTCTTCCTCACATACCGGCCAAGCCCTCACCGCGTTTTTGCAGTCCTAATCCATTATGTTTTGTCGTTTTGAAAACCGTCTGGAGCAAACAGCTTTAACTTTTGCTCAACCTACCACCAAAATCACCGCCTACAATGCGGCAGATTTAGAACAGGCCTGGCGCCGCATTGATACGGCTCACCAGGCCGGCCATTGGGTAGTCCTTGTTTTAAACTATGAGCTGGGAGCGCATCTACTCGCTCTCCCATTTGCTCGCCCCAGCACTACACCTTTACTTAGCGCCTATGTTTTTGCGCAAGCTCACTACACCACACCATGGTTAGCACACCCCTCATCACCAATATCCTTAGAGGCGCAAGCAACCATACGGCGTCACGACTACCTAAAACAAGTCGAATCCATCCAGCGCGGCATTCGCGAAGGCTTGTTTTATCAAATCAACCACACTATTCCTATACAAATCCAATCAACAGCTACCCCGCAACAACTTTACACTCAACTGGCAACAGCACACCCAGTGGAATATGGAGCCTATCTCGAGGATGGTGAGCGCTGTATTCTGTCTTTTTCACCTGAGCTTTTTGTACGGCGGCAAGGCAACACGCTTACTGTCAAACCCATGAAAGGCACGGCTGCCAGACATAACGACCCCGCCCGAGATCAAGCCGCCGCACATCAACTGCGTCATAGTGCCAAAGACATTGCAGAAAACATCATGATCGTGGACTTACTACGTAATGATCTAGGCCGCATTGCAGATACCGGCTCCGTTCAAGTTCGCCAATTACTCAATGTCGAAGCCTATCCTTCCGTTTGGACGATGACCTCTACCATCGAGGCCACCACCTCTCATCGCTCCTTAGCACATTTACTCACCGCTCTTTTCCCTTGTGGCTCGATTACCGGCACCCCTAAAATAGCCGCGATGCAATGCATCCATGAACTTGAACAACGCGAGCGGGGCATCTATTGTGGAAGCTTAGGTTGGTTAGCTCCCAATGGAGACCTACAGCTGAACGTGGCTATACGTACCATAGAGTACACCTCTAAGCAGCACGCACAGTTTGGAGTAGGCGGGGCGATTGTGATTGACTCCGACCCATATCAAGAGTGGGAAGAATGCCTTTGGAAAGCGCGTGTACTAGGCACCCCTATTTCCTATGAGGAATAAGTATGCATAAGCGCTCCCCTGACTTTTGCTTAATTGAAACTATGCGTTTAGAGCGTACTGGGCAAGTTCTACGTCTAGCGT
>NZ_JASLIX010000074.1:0-23717 GCF_030152715.1 Paenalcaligenes sp. | reverse complement strand
CGAACAGGACAGTGAAACGCCTTAGCGCCGATGATAGTGGGCGTACGCCTGTGAAAGTAGGTCATCGTCAAGCTCTTATACCAAAAACCCCCATCGGTGATCCGATGGGGGTTTTTTTATGCCTGTGTGCTTTTAAACAAGTGGCGTGCCTTAACTCTGATTATATTTATGCATGGAGACGGGCGCATCGAACTGCTGCTAAGTCCCATGCAGCACAGCCCACTGATTTATAGAGAAGAGCAGTGTGATAATTTGGTTTTGGTTGAGATAGCGTATTCACCTTATCCCAATCAACTTTTGCTTGCAGTAAGTCACCAGCTTCTTTTTGTGCTCCTTCTTTATTATCTACAAAAATAGTACTTTGTAATACGGTGCTAGCTGTAATTTCGGCCATGCTTGGGGTATAAGCTCCTACAGCAATGAGGAGTCGATCTTTGCGAGCAGGCTCATTATAAACAGGCGTTGAGCTATTAGTAACAGTGATCACTACATCTGCATCGGAGCTGACTGTATGGGAGTACTGAATAATAGACGTATAGGCCGCAAGTTTTTTTTGTGCTGATTGTTGGTCTCTAACTATTACTTCGATTTGAGCGGAAGGATATAAACTGTGTAGGGCTTCTATATGGCCAGCTGCTTGTACGCCAGAACCAATGATACTTACTTTTTTGGGTTCATCCCAAAGTAATGCTATTCCCATCAGAGAGACAGCAGCAGTACGTCGCTGCGTAACGGTTACACCATCAAGAGCGAATAGAGGGACTCCTGTTTGGCCGTCATAGCCACAAACAAGCCCTTGAATAACACCTAATCCTTTTTGAGAGTTTTTAGGCATAATATTAACAAGTTTATGTACGCCTATATCGTCAGCTGTTGCTGGCATAGATAAGAGGGTGCTTCCATTTGGATAAGGAACAGATTGACGTTTTGGCGTAAGAATTTTACCTTCATTGTACTCTTGGCTAGCTACTAATAATTGTTGTAAGAGTGTGTGATAGGGTAAGGCCGATGCTGTTTGTTGAGCATCTAGAACGCGAAGGTTTTTATGACTCATGAAAAATAATCTCCTCTTGATTTTTTTATTTTAGATGGTCTGGACGAGTACTAATCCAAAGAACAGTGGCTTGTTCTGGACCATGGTTAATAACACGATGCTTCATTCGGCTATCGATATAAAAACAATCGCCGGGTTCTAATACCGTTGGCTGATAAAATTCGGTGTGTAACTCTATGGTTCCACTTAATACATAAACAAACTCTTCCCCTGCATGAGAGCTCCACCCTTCATTAACTTCAACGTCATGTGCTTTGATTTTGCTAATAAATGGCATGATTCGCTTATTAGCAAGTTGAGAGCAAAGGACCAGATGATCATATAAAGGGGTTTCATGTTTTTCCCCATTTCCTTTGCGCTCTATAGTGCGTCTGCCAGCGCCCATATGCTCTTGAGCTGGAGCAAAGAGTTCAGCTACATCTAATTGAAATCCATGAGCTAGGCGTAAAAGGACATCATATGTAGGGGAGCTAAGGCCATTTTCTATTTTAGAGAGGGTTGAGATAGCTACTCCACTATTTTTGCTCATCTGTTCCAAGGTCCAACCTCGTTGGAGACGTAAGGAGCGAATTCTTTCAGCTAGAGCAGAAGCTCTGGATTCAATAGAGGTGAGAGTCACTGAAATTAACCTTAAATAATTAAAACTTATGGATTAAGAGGGCGTTGTGTCTTTCCTCCTAGATAAGCGTTACGCACTTCGGGATTATCTAAAAGTTCTGCTCCACTACCACTGAGAGTAATACGGCCATTGACCATAACATAGGCACGATGAGCCAGAGACAACGCATGAAAAGCATTTTGCTCTACTAAAAAGATGGTTTTGCCAAGGCTAGTAATGTCCTTAAGTATTTCGAATATTTGCTTAACGACTAATGGGGCTAGGCCAAGGCTAGGTTCATCTAGCAGTATTGTACGTGGTCTTGCCATTAGAGCACGAGCCATTGCTAGCATTTGCTGCTCACCTCCTGAGAGAGTCCCAGCTCTTTGGTTACGACGCTCTTTTAGACGAGGAAATAATGAAAAAACATCTTCTTTATCTTTATCAGCATGTTCTGGGCCAATAGGAGTAGTTCCAATTAAAATGTTTTCTTCAACAGTCATAGCAGGAAAAATACGTCGTCCCTCAGGCACTTGAGCTATACCTTGTTGGGCTATTTTATGAGGTTCAAGCTGGTTTAAACAGACACCTTCATAAAAAATATTTCCCTGTGTGATTTTTGGTTCTCCAAAAATACTCATAAGTAAAGTACTTTTACCAGCACCATTTGCTCCAATTAATGTAACGATTTCACCTGTATGAATTTCTAAACTAATATCATGTAGAACCTGGATGGAGCCATAGCCACTACAAATATTTTGAATTGATAGTAAAGGTTGTTTCATGTAGTAGCCTCCGTACCTAAGTAGGCTGCAATTACCTGAGGATTTTTTTGTACATCCTGAGGTGAGCCATCTGCAATAACTACACCGTGGTCTAATACAATAATATGGTCAGAGATCTCCATGACTAAGCCCATATCATGCTCAATAAGCAGTACAGTGACACAATGTTGATCTCTCAAAAGATAAATTAACTCAGATAGTTGCTCTGTTTCAGCAGGGTTTAGTCCTGCAGCAGGCTCGTCAAGACAGATAAGTTTAGGGTGTGTACACATGGCACGAGCAATTTCGAGCTGACGTTGATAGCCATATGGAAGTTCTCCAGCAAGTCGATTAGCATGGCTCTCCATTCGTAATGTTTTTAGCCACTCCATTGCATATTCAATACCTTCTTCTTCTTTCTTTTCAAAATGTTGATGTGCGAGCATGCCGCGGAAAAGGTTTTTATCTAGGCGCAGGTGCTGAGCAATAAGCAAGTTTTCGAGTACAGTCATGTCTTGAAAAAGACGGATGTTTTGGAAGGTGCGGGCAATGCCTGCACGAGCAACCTGGTGAGCTCCGCCAGTAAAAGGGCGGTTTAATAATTCTGAAATGGCAATGGGTTTATTGTTTTTGTCGAGAAATAAAAAAATATTGCCCGATGTAGCTGGGTAAAAACCGGTAATGCAGTTAAATACTGTAGTCTTTCCAGCTCCATTGGGACCAATAAGTGCAGTGATAGAGTGTCGTTTCACATCGAAGCTAATGTTGTTATTAGCGATAATTCCACCAAAACGTTGAGTAAGCCCCTGAACGCTCAATAAAGTAGAAGGATCTGTAGCTATCATTGTGAGGCTCCTTTAAAGGCTGGGCGTCGCCCACGAATTAGGCCGTGTGGACGCCAGATCATCATAAGAATCATGAGTAATCCAAAAACCAAAACACGGTAGTTTGCGAAATCTCGCAGTAGCTCAGGGAGTAAGGTTAAAACCAGGGCAGCGATGATGACTCCCAGCATAGATCCCATTCCGCCTAAGACCACAATGGATAAAATCAGTACAGATTCAAAAAAATTGAAAGAGGTTGGATTAATAAAACCTTGATAGGTAGCAAAAAACACTCCTGCCACCCCTCCTGCTACAGCGCCCATCATAAAAGCGGATAGTTTCACGTTGACATGATTAATGCCAAGGGATCGACAAGCAATCTCATCCTCGCGCAAGGCCTCCCAAGAACGGCCTAAAGGCATATAGCGTAGACGATTAAAAAATCGTAGTGATAGGGCGACTACAGCAAAAAGAGTTAAGTAAATCAGAAGGGATCGATGGTCGTTGCTATACGGAATATGGAAGAAGTCATGAAAAGTTTGTCCGCCAGAGGATGCCCGTCGTGAAAACTCCAATCCGAATAAGGTTGGACTTGGCGCTGCTATACCGTTAGGACCACCAGTTATATCTACCCAGCTTGTTAAAACGAGTCGAATAATTTCACCAAAACCAAGAGTGACTATCGCGAGATAATCACCGTGCATACGTAATACAGGAAAGGCTAAAATAGCCCCACTAATGGCAGCAAGAATAGGAGCAAAAAGCAGAGCGGTCCAAAAGCCTATATCAAAATATTGATATCCTAAAGCAAGAAAATAAGCCCCTACTGCATAAAAAGCGACATACCCTAAGTCTAATAGTCCTGCCATACCTACTACAATATTCAGACCTAAGCCTAAAAGCACATAAATAAGTGCTAGTGTCAGATTATCTAACCAAACTTTTGGGAGTAGTTGATAATAGTTTAGTAGGATAGGGAGGATAAAGCCCATGATAAAGAAGATGGGAACGAGGCCTTTCCAGTGATGGGGGTGATGCTTGGATTTAGGAAGACTAATTCCATAGGCAAAGAGTACAAATAACAACATTAGTGTTAATGCTGAGGATGCGCCTATGGGAAGAACGCCTTTTAGACCCAGGAGCATCAGAGCTGACCCAGCAACTATCCATCCACCAATAAGTAAGAGTGTTTTTTTTCGGGATGGTGCTGTGTAGGTTTCTACCCGAACAGCGTGCTGGGTTGAGCGTTTGAACAAAGATAAAAAGAGCTTTCCTCGTTTGGTTTGTGCTAAAAGAGCGACGATAAAACGACCAATAAATACGAGTAAGGCTAAAGCCATACCATTTAGAATAATTGGTTGGCGCCATGGAAGAAATATAAAGTCATATTGCTTAAGGACTAAATTAGTGATGGGGCCAAGCAGAATAAGCGTCACTATTCCGGCAATACATGCATCTTTAAAAGCGTGCATCCAAGAAAGGTGGGAGGTGGTATGAACAACAGGCTGGGATTGGGTAAGTGTAGTCATAGTTTTTATACCTTTTCTACAGCAGGACGACCGAGTAAGCCACTAGGTTTAAACATGAGTACTAGAACAAGAATGCTAAAGGCGAAAACATCTTTATAATCACTGCTTACAACGCCTGAAAAAATAGACTCTAAAACCCCTAAAAGTAATCCTCCTAACATAGCTCCAGGTAAAGATCCTATACCCCCTAACACTGCAGCACTAAAGGCTTTGATACCAATAATAAAACCAATATAAAAGTCAAAAGATCCATAGTTAAGTGTTACGAGCACACCTGCAACAGCTGCTAGAGACGAGCCAATTATAAAAACTAGTGAGATAATACGCCCAGTATTAATGCCTAAAATAGTCGCCATTTTTCTGTCTTGTTGTGTGGCGCGGGATTGACGCCCTAGACTGGTATGGTGAATTAACCAGGTTAAAAATAGCATGGCTAAGACACTGATAAGAATAATCAGTAAGCTCATGTATTTAATTTGTATAAATTGATTTTGATTGCCAAAACGTAAGCCCCCGCTAATTAAGGTGGGAACACCTTGAACATTGGGGCCCTGGGCCAGTTGTACATAGTTTTGTAGTACAAGTGATACCCCTATAGCTGTGATAAGAGGGGCGAGGCGAGTGGTACCACGTAAAGGGCGATAAACGGTGCGCTCAATACTCCATCCATAGAGCCCAGTGATCGCCATGGTAATGAGTAATGTTGTAATCAAGGCAAAGGGAATAGATTGCACACCAAAGAAGGTTAATACTGCTAGCGTAATGGCGCTAATATATGCACTAACCATATAGATATCACCATGGGCAAAGTTAATCATGCCAATGATTCCGTACACCATCGTGTACCCTACTGCAATAAGCCCGTAAATAGAACCCAGAGTTAGGCCGTTAACAACTTGTTGTCCAAGAATATAGCTATCCATGGGATACTCTCCAAAAAGTAGGAAGGAGGGCGCCTTGTGTGATATGGCGCCATGGTTACTTATGGTAGTTCTTGGTAATTTCCTTTTTCATCCCATTGATACATGACATAGTCAGGTTCTTTTAGGTCTCCTTTCTCATCCCACTCTTTAGGTCCAAGTACTGTTTCTACACGATTTTGTTGAAGCCATTTCGCTAACTCTGTACCACTTGTACTGTTTGTGCCAGCTAAAGCCGCAGAAATAGCCTGAATACCAGCATAAGCGTATAAGGTAAAGCCATCGGACTTTAGACCTTGTGACTCTAGCTCAGCGATAACTTGTTGGCTGCTTTCCATATTACGTGGGTCACGAGGAAATCCCATATAAACGCCTTGTGCATATTGGGCACCTCCTGCAGCAGTCACAAAGGCAGGGTCTACAATGCCATCATCTGAGACATATGGGATAGAGAGGCCTTGCTCGCGGATTTGTCTAACTAATGTTCCTGCCTCTGCATATAAACCGCCAAAAAACACAGCATCAACATTTGAAGCTCGAATTTTAGTAACTAAAGCGTTGTAGTCACGCTCTCCACGGGTTACTCCATCAAACAGTACAGTTTCTGTACCATGATTTTTAGTAACATCTCGAGTAGCTTCAGCGAGGCCACGACCGTAGGTATCTTTGTCGTGAATAACTGCAATGCGCTTTGCTCCTAGTGTTTCTGAAATAAATTGACCAATAATTGTTGCCTGCTGGTCATCTCTACCGCAAATACGAGTCATGGTTTCTAGGCCTCTTTCTGTAATATCGGGGTGAGTGGAGCCGGTGGCCATTGAAAGAATATCGGCATCTTCGTAAATCTCAGAGGCAGGAAAGGTACTGGATGAGCAAAAGTGACCAAGTACAGCTGATACTTTATCTTCGTCAACTAAGCGGTTAGCTACGGCAACGGCTTGTTTTGGCTCGCACGCGTCATCCGCTTTAACGAGGATCAACTCTTTACCGTTAATACCTCCTGCTAAATTAATCGCTTTAGCTGCAGCGGAGGCACCTATCCACAGCTGATCTCCGAAGGCGGCATTGGGACCAGTAAAGGGACCGGCTACGCCAATTTTTATGCTTTCTTTAGCCTGAACGGAAAAAGGAAGAAGGCAACATAGGGCAATCTTAAATAAATGTTGGTGAAGGGATGGTTTCATGGTTTGTCTCCTGAGTATAAATAAGGCTTTTAAGAGTTAGTTATTATTAAGGTTTAGTCTCTAATGAGCTTGAAAGCAGTTAAACAACATTGTTCTCAATGATAGGTTGATGGTTTAGTACACGTGACCAGCCCAAACGACTCAAATCAAGACTTTGATATTTTCCGTAAATAATTAATTCACTTAAAGCGCGACCTACGGCTGGGGCTTGTTGCATTCCGTGCCCACTAAATCCGTTAGCAAAGTAAAAATTAGAAACAGCGGGATGTGTGCCAATAATGACATTTTGGTCAAGTTGATTCATGTCATAGTGCCCAGCCCAGCTACGAACTAGACGTAAGGCTTCAAACGCCGGTACACGCTCCGCTAAAAGCGGCCAGAGTATCTCCTCAAATAAATGATGTTGCACATTAAAATCTAGACACGTTGGATCTTGATCTGAGGGAGGAGAGATTCCTGCTATATAACCATCTCCTTCAGGCCGGAAATAAGCTCCACTAGGATCGATCACCATTGGACAGTTTTCTAGTTTTTCTGGGCATTGAAAATAAAAAATGCTGCGTTTTTTCGATTCAACAGGAAGATGAATGCCGACTTGTTTAGCTAGCGCAGCTGCACTAGTACCGGCAGCATTGATGAGCGCATCACAAGAGTATTGGGCTCCACTTCTCAAGGTAACGCTAGTGACATAGGCACCTTTTTTTTCTATGGATATGACCTCGTCTTGTATATATTTGGCTCCTAGGGTGACTGCTTTGCGGCGCATGCCTTGCATCATGCCGTAAGCATCTAACCAGCCCTCACCACGTATACCAAGCGATCCAGCTTCTAGGTCAGAGGTATACATCCAGGGGTAGCGTTGGCTGATATCAGAAGGGGAAAGTAAAACGATTTGTGCGCCAAGTTGATTTTGAAGAGCATGGTTTTTTTCTAAAATGGCTTTGCCTTCAGTCGTACTTGCTAAAAATAAATACCCACCTTCGTGAAAAGCAGGGTCAGGACAATCTCCATTTACCTCCATGTTTTTTTGAAAGTCTCGTAAAAACTGTGTTCCAAAGAGAGACATTTCAATATTTTCTGGGGTTGTGAATTGATGACGAATTGAGGCTGCTGAGAGAGTGGTGGCGCAGTATTGGTAACTGAGGTCTTTTTCGATGACCAAAACCTGTCCAGAGAAGTCTGGATTAGATTGAAGAAAGTAAGCCGCTGCACTTCCTACGGCCGCTCCACCAATAATAATGACTGGATAATGCGATGTTGACATAAACAACAGTTCCCTAATTGAAGTGGAAGAGATCGCTTTTTTACATGAAAGAGCTTCCATGTTTCCTACATTATTTTCATTATTGGAAATAAAATCGCTAGGTGTTTTCCCTTTAGGGTATGATTTTTCTAAAAAGGTAATGATATTCTAAAAGCGAAAATCATTTCATTTGCGGTGTAAACAGACAGCAAGTAAGTTGTTGACCATGACATAAAGGAGTCATTATGCAATTAGAAAAGTTGCTTGCCCGTTTAGGGGTAGAGGGGAACCATGTCCAGAGTGGAGATTTAGTGGTTACATCACCGATTAATGGAGAACAGATTGCGGTGGTAACACAATCTACGGTAGAGGAGGCGGAGCAAGCGATTGAAAAAGCCTATAGCGCTTTTCAAGAGTGGCGATTAGTGCCGGCTCCACGACGTGGAGAATTAATACGATTACTTGGAGAGGAATTACGAAAAGAAAAAGAAGCTCTGGGTAAGTTGGTCTCTATTGAGACAGGAAAAATAGAAGCGGAAGGGCAAGGTGAAGTCCAAGAAATGATTGATATTTGTGACTTTGCTGTTGGACTATCACGACAGTTATACGGTTTAACCATTGCTTCTGAACGTCCTGGGCATCGCATGATGGAAACATGGCATCCTCTTGGTGTGGTTGGGGTCATTACAGCATTTAACTTTCCCGTTGCTGTTTGGTCATGGAATACAACCTTAGCATTGGTATGTGGTGATCCTGTGGTTTGGAAACCTTCAGAAAAAGCCCCTTTAACTGCTTTAGCATGCCAAGCTTTATTTAACCGAGCATTAGAGCGGTTTGGAGAGGCCCCAGCTGGTTTGTCACAGGTCCTGATTGGACAGAGAGAGATTGGAGAAGTGTTAGTTAATCACCCTCGTGTGGCATTAGTTTCAGCTACGGGATCTACACGTATGGGGCAACAGGTTGGGCCACAAGTCGCTGCTCGTTTTGGCCGGTTTTTATTGGAGTTAGGGGGTAATAATGCAATTATTGTGTCAGAAAGCGCAGATTTAGAGTTAGCTGTACGAGGTATTCTATTTGGGGCAGTTGGCACAGCGGGTCAACGATGCACAAGTACGCGTCGTTTAATTGTTCACGAGAATGTTGCGGATGAGCTTATAGAAAATCTTAAAAAAGCTTATGCCTCGGCCACTGTAGGAAATCCTTTAGAAGAGGGGACATTAGTAGGACCTCTTATTGATAAGGCGGCTTTTGATGCTATGCAGCAGTCTTTAGCGCAGGCAAGAGAGCAAGGGGGGGTAGTGCATGGAGGCGAGCGTTTATTTGCAGATCGTTATCCAGAGGCTTGGTATGTACAGCCAGCTTTAGTGGAGATGAGGAAGCAGACAGAGGTAGTATGCCATGAAACTTTCGCACCGATTCTATATGTAATGCGTTATAGAAATTTAGAAGAGGCGATAGCAATGCAGAATGCAGTTCCGCAGGGACTATCGTCTGCTATTTTTACGAATAACTTACGTGAAGCTGAGCTTTTCTTATCTGCAGCAGGGTCTGATTGTGGAATTGCTAATGTAAATATTGGTACATCGGGTGCAGAGATTGGCGGTGCTTTTGGAGGTGAAAAAGAAACCGGTGGTGGTCGTGAGTCAGGGTCAGATGCGTGGAAGGTTTATATGCGTCGTGCAACCAATACGATTAATTACTCAACAGAGTTACCTTTAGCACAAGGTATCCAGTTTGGGTAATGGGTGTAGGTAAAAAGCGGTGTACTCACCGCTTTTTTGTATATTTTGTCTTAAAGAGAATAAGTGCTATATTGAATTTATCAATTAATTAAAGCAGATAAATAAATTTTATTTATTGTAGCTCTTTTTCTCTTTATTTATGTCCAAACCTTATCAAACGACTTTACGCACTATAGAAATTCCAGGTCTGGAGCCATTAGAGCTCTACACATTACTGGATCGTCAACAATACTATGATCCCAAAGGAGCAGCAGAGCGTCTGGGGATTTGTTCTGCTGCGTGGCCGTTGTTTGGTATGCTTTGGCCGTCCGGTTATCAACTCGCATTGAAAGTGGCTAAATACGACTTTGCAGCAGAGCAAAGGGTGTTAGAAATAGGATGCGGTCTGGCTTTAGCAAGTTTAACGGCCCATCAGTTAGGGGTAAATATCACGGCAAGTGATAGGCATCCCTTAGCAAAAAGATTTTTATACAAGAACTTAGAAAAAAATCAGTTACCATTAATGTCTTATCGGTACGGTCAATGGGGACAAACTGGACCCGTTTCGGTTTTTGATGCGGGGGCACCCATGTTAAGTGGGCAGTATGATGTAATCATAGGCAGCGATCTTTTATATGATCCGAGTAGCCCACAGCAGGTAGCTGAGTTTATCCATCAGTTTGCTGCTCCTAAGGCAGATGTTTGGGTTATGGATCCAAATCGGGGTTATCGAAACCGATTTAGCCGCGCGATGGCGGATTATGGGTTTATCTTAGCGCATGATAAAAAAATCCAACGTCCATTCCAATATGATCGAGCGGCTGAGCCACAGCCCTACTCAGGGCGATTTTTAGTGTATAAGCGACAATTGGTGAATTAATCATTAACCTGCTACGGCAGGTTTTTTTATTGTTGCATAAAAAGCAATTATCATTTGATAATGAGAATGATTGTTATTTACTTTGGTGGCTGCTAAAGTAGTTAGGTAATGAACCACCAGAGAGTGAATATGACAATGATGCAATCTAAATTAGCCGTACAACGTGTACGTCATCCTATTGTTGTACGTACGATTACCGTAAAAGCCAAAGAGCAGTTAGCACAAAATTACGTTCGGTTTTATTTTACCAGTCCAGAATTAGCCGGTTTTGTTTCCTCTTCGTTTGATGATCATATCAAGCTGTTTTTCCCACTTTCAGGTAAGGCAGTACAAAAGCCCCAAATGACAGAGCAAGGGCTGAAATTTCCGGATCCGGCCAATAAGCCAGTGGCGCGAGACTATACACCACGGGCTTTTGATGCAGAGCGTTTGGTGTTAGAAGTGGATTTTGTCTTGCACGAGGATGGACCAGCAGGATCATGGGCGCTACAGGCCGAGGTAGGGGATCAGTTAGTGATGGCGGGCCCTCGTGGCTCTATGGTTATACCCGAAGAGTATGACTGGCATTTGTTGATTGGGGATGAGACGGCTTTGCCTGCTATGACACGTCGTATAGCGGAGTTACCTGCTTCAAAAACGGTATTGGCTGTGTTAGAAACGGACGATCCACAGTTACAGCACCAGCTACCGGTGCGTGATGGACTGAGGACGTATTATGTACAGCGTCAGGCAAATCAACCACTGCAGCTGGCGCAGAAAGTGCAACAATTGGTCTTACCTGAGGGCCTAGGTTTTGCGTGGGCTGCTGCAGAATCAGCAGTAGCTAAAGCGGTACGAGCAGAATTAGTGGAAAAAGGTTTAGAAAATACGCAGATACGAGCGTCGAGTTATTGGCGTCAAGGTGATGCAGGCGTGCACGAAACCTTATCATAAATAGTTATTTAGTTTTCTTTTGAGCTGTGTAAAAGCCCTAGTACTTATCAGTACTAGGGCTTTTTTGCTTAGAAAGCGGCTTTAGTGTTTTTTTCTAAAAAAGCTTTAAGTGCAATGGTGATGATAGCCATACTTGCTAAGAGCAGGGCTGCGCTAAATGCCCCTACTACTTTATGATCATCGTTTAACTGTTCAACTAATAGAGCTAGGGTTAAAGTTTGTCCTCGAATGGCTCCTGATACGACGGAGACGGCACCAAATTCGCCAATGGCGCGAGCGTTACTCAGAATTACTCCATAGAGTAGGCCCCATTTGATTTTGGGTAGCGTGATGTGATAGAAAATTTGCCATCCAGAAGCGCCTAGGGTAAGGGCTGCTTGCTCTTGATCGGAGCCTTGCTCTTGCATTAAAGGGATCAATAAGCGTGCCACAAAAGGGCTGGTGACAAAAATGGTCACCATCACGAGACCTGGCCACGCAAACATCAGCTGAATGTCATAGTGAGAAAGCCACTGCCCAAAATGGCTTTCTGCGCCATAAACCACCAAGTAACACAACCCTGCAACGACAGGCGAAGTGGCATAAGGGATATCGATCAAAGTAATAAGTAATTGACGTCCTTTGAAGCGATAGTGTGTAACGCACCAAGCTAAAAACACACCAAATATGACATTTAAAGGCACCGTAATGACGGCAACAAGCAAGGTTAACCGAATAGCGTGTTGCATATCTGAGTCACGCATAGCGTGCCAGAATCCAGAAAAGCCTTGACTAAACGCTTGGCTAAAAATAAGAAGTAGGGGTAAAACCAATAAAATAAAAACAATGCCTAGTGATACGAGAATTAGGCTAGTTTGGGTAGCAGATAGGCGATTTTTCATTTTAGTGCTTTTTAGCAAAAAGGTGGTTCTGGATGCGTTGCAGCCCAAAAAGCAAAACAAGCGAGGTGGCTAAAACGACAGAAGCAATAGCAGCGGCTGAGGCGTAATCATATTCAGCTAGGCGTACAAAAATCATCAAAGAGGCCACTTCAGTGTGATAGGGGCTATTGCCCGCGATAAATATCACGGCACCAAATTCCCCCAGACAGCGGATAAAGGCTTGCGAGGCACCGGTCACTAGTCCTGGTATAAGCAGGGGAAGTACTACATAATAAAAGCGCTGCCAAGGAAGCGCACCCAAGGTATCAGCGGCTTCTTCGAGAGAATGGTCGACATTTTGAATGAGAGGCTGCACCGAACGTACGATAAAAGGCAGGCTGGTAAAGGTCATGGCAAGCACAATACCGTACCAAGAAAAAGCAACTTTAATACCTAAAGCAGCAAAATATTGACCAAGCCAGCCATTGGGAGCAAAGAGTGTCGCTAAAGTCAGACCCGCAACGGCGGTAGGCAGAGCAAAAGGCAAATCAATCAAGCCATCTACCAAACGTCGTCCTGGAAAATCATAACGACTTAATACCCAAGCTAATAAAAGCCCAATCGTGCTGACTAAGAGGGTAGAAAAAAAAGCAGCACTGAGAGTGGTTTTATAACTCGCTACCACACGTGGATGCGAAATCGCGGCCCAATATTGAGCGAGACTCATGTCACTGACATAAATAAAAAGTGCGGAAAGCGGTAATAAAATAACCAGACTTATATATAAAACACTAATACCTAGGCTTAAACCAAATCCTGGTAAAACCGCTTTTTGCTCGATAAAGTGCCAGTTAAGTGTACGACTTGACATGAGTGCTGCTCAGAGTGGTTATTTTGCTAAAAGTTGATCTAGAATTCCGCCTGCTGCGAAATGCGTTTTTTGTATGGTATCCCAGTCCCCTAACACGTCTGTAGGACTGATTAAGCGCACTTCGGGCAGTTGGCTACTGACTTTTTCATCATGGACCCGATAGTTGTAACGGCTGAGCAACTCTTGTGCGGGTGTTGCGTATAAATAGTTTAAGTACGCTTTGGCTAGCTCTGTACTCTTTTGTTTTTCGGTTACTTTTTCTACTACGGCGACAGGGAACTCGGCTAAGACACTAACGGGAGGTACAACAATTTCAAAGCCTTGGTCTTTAAACTCATCACCGTTAGCGATATTGATGACTTCGGATTCAAAGGTAAGCAGAGCATCGCCTTGGTTGTTGGTAGCAAACGCAACGGTTGCCCCTCGGCCACCTGTAGGAAAGCTTTCTACATTAGCTAGGAGCTTTTGTACAAAGTCTTTGGTTTTGGTGTCATCCCCTTGAAATTGTTCATTGGCATAAAGCCACGCGCCCAAGTAGCTATAACGCGCATTGCCAGAGGTTTTTGGATTAGGAAACACCACTTTGACATCTTCTCGCACTAAGTCTTCCCAGCTTTGGATATTTTTTGGGTTGCCCTTACGTACAAGAAAAGCAATGGTGCTGTAGTAAGGCGAGGCATTATTAGGAAACTGCTCTTGCCAGTTTTTATTGACAAAGCCACGGTTGGCGAGGACATCAATGTCGGTGACCTGATTAAACGTGACCACATCGGCTTTTAAGCCCTGCATGATGGCTTGCGCTTGGCGCGAAGTACCAGCATGAGACTGCTCTACCGTAATTTTTTGGCCATGTTCTTGTTGCCAGTGTTTTTCAAATAGGGGGTTGTATTCAGCAAAAAGCTCACGCGCAATATCGTAGGAGGCGTTCAATAGTCGATCGGCTTCGGCGGCGTGGGCGGGAAGCGACCCAATAACACCAGCTAAAGCGAAATGCAGAGCTACTTTTTTCAGCATGGAAATCACCTAATCAAAAATCGAAGAATAAGCTTATTGTGCGTGAAGGTTTTATATGCGTAAACGAATAAAAACTTGTTTGCTTATTCTTTTTTCATCTATTTGCTTATAACAAAAACATCTGATTGGAAATTTTTATATTTCCTAAAATGAGAAAAGTTAGCGATTATAAGTAGGTAAATTATGTCCATCCGTGTGCAACATATCTCTCGCCGTTTTGGCGATTATCAGGCCTTAGACCGTATTTCTTTAGAAATGCATTCTGGGGAGCTGGTAGCGTTATTAGGCCCGTCGGGCTGTGGGAAAACAACGCTTTTGCGTATTATTGCAGGCTTAGAGTCAGCGGATACCGGGCATGTTTATTTAGATGGGGAAGACAGTACGCATGTGCCTGTACGAGAGCGTGGTATTGGATTTGTCTTTCAAAACTATGCTTTATTTCCATCTATGACAGTAAACGATAACATCTCTTTTGGTTTGCGCATGTTGCCTAAAGCAAAACGTCCGCATAAAGCACAGATTCAAAAAACGGTTGATGATTTACTGGCGTTGGTACAGTTACAAGGACTGGGTGATCGTTATCCTGCTCAGTTATCGGGGGGGCAACGGCAACGGGTAGCGCTTGCACGCGCGTTGGCAATTAAGCCGCGTGTGTTATTGCTTGATGAGCCATTTGGCGCGCTCGATGCAAAGGTGCGCAAAGAGTTACGGCAGTGGTTACGTGCGTTACACCACGAATTAAAAATCACAAGTGTATTTGTGACGCATGACCAAGAAGAGGCCGCGGAAGTCGCTGATCGCATTGTTGTGATGAATAAAGGCAACGTAGAGCAAATGGATACGCCAGCCCAGTTGTTTGCGCAGCCAGCCACGCCTTTTGTGCGTGAGTTTTTAGCGGTATAGCTTTAAGATTAACTTTTGGTTGTACGAGTAATCGGCAGCTTGTATAACTGTCAATGAGCTTGAGAGAAGAAGAGTAAGTGTTACATTAATGCTTATTTACCTTAGCAAATGAGTAAACTTTATGTCTCAGCCATTGATATCAAAGCGTCAGCGTATCCGTTACTATGTGCCAACCCAAGCTCCTATAAATGTAGCTGATGTTGACGACTTGCTCTTGTCTAAAGATCATAAAGGACTAGTTTGGATCAGCTTGGTGGATCCCAGTGCCCAAGAAATCGCCAAAGTTGTCAAGAAATGGGTGGGGGTAGAGCGTGTGGTCGAGGAGATGCAAACGCTACATCGTCGCCCTAAAGTCATCGAGTATGAAGGGGCCAGTTTAATTGTGGCCGTGACTTTTTCTATGGATCAAGGCGTCGTGCGCTTTGGAGAGAGCCAGCTGTTATTTGGACAGGGCTTTTTAATTACCATATGGCGTAATACACAATTAACCGATGAAACGGTACAGCAACATTTAGAAGCCAGCCCACAGCTTATTGCGCGGGGCGCTGATTATATTGCTGCAGAAATATTGGACACGATTACGGACGACTATACAGAAGCCTTATTAGGTTTTGAGAAAAAAGTAGAAAAAGCGGAGACGCATTTTTTTGTAGGGCGTTCACAGAAAAAAGATATTGAGCAGGTGTACCAGTTACGCCGTACGTTATTACGTATTCAGAGTAGTATTAGTCCTTTATCAGAACTGTCACGTCGATTTGCCCGCCAAAATACGCCTTATATTGGAGAGGATAGCCGCGCCTATTTTGCTGAAGTGGCTGATCGTATTGCTCGCCAAGCTGAGCTGATTGGGGCTTTACGCGAAACATTGGCTTTTGCTTTTGAGGGTGGCATGATGATTATTCAGCTACAGCAAAACGATATTACGCGTAAGCTGGCGGCGTGGGCGGCGATGATCGCGATACCTACTGCCGTAGCGGGGATTTATGGCATGAACTTTGAACACATGCCGGAACTTAGCTGGCGTTTTGGTTATCCAGCAGCACTGGGTACGATGGCCGGTATTTGTGGTGTTTTATATTATCGTTTTAAACGCATGAAATGGTTATAAAGCGGGTTGTTACGTTGCTAAACCCCGCTTTATGTTGGTGAAACGATTAAAAAGAGGAATTAGGCTCAAGTAAAAACTGTTTCTCTTCTGGTGTAGAGGGGCGGTTCAAAATCGCATTGCGATGTGGGTAGCGCCCAAAACGATCAATAATTTTTTTATGTAGCTGCTCATAATGTAGGGTATTTTCATCGGTGTGCATACGAAAAAGCGGTTCAGCTTGGGCATGAATAGCACGGGATTCCGAATGCATAAAAGGCATCAACATGAACTTTTTTTGATCGATGTTTAGTGTAGCAAAAGCTGGTTGGCGAATGGCTTCTTGTGCTAATGCTAAAGCCATGGGGTCTTGGCTAAAAGCTTGGGGAGTATCTCGCCAAATATTACGAGAAAACTGATCCAAAACAATGATTTCAGCCAGACGCCCATATAAAGAGTAACGCCAATGGGCGCATTCTCCTTGAGCAGCGGCTTGGGTTGTAGCTAAAAACCGTGTGCGGATCATTTGGTCAAAATGGGCATCTTTGGTAAACCATTGGGTGGGAGTGGCCACATGGAAC
Source organism: Paenalcaligenes sp. (assembly GCF_030152715.1). Lineage (NCBI taxonomy): Bacteria > Pseudomonadati > Pseudomonadota > Betaproteobacteria > Burkholderiales > Alcaligenaceae > Paenalcaligenes > Paenalcaligenes sp. Next base: position 6,754 of record NZ_JASLIX010000074.1, on the reverse strand, counting down.
CAAAAATGAAGGACAGCATTGGCAGTGTGAAGGGTCATAATCAGAACTCGAATAAAAAAAGCGTATTGCGAAATGTAATGGGTTTTACTAATTATTGCTCGTGCTGCAAAAAGGGCTAGGGTCGTAGTAACTCTTTGCATTTAAGAAAGAGGCTAGACCAGCTCCTGCGTTACAGTCAAAACATAGGCTTAAAGTATTAAGCTGTTTTTTCTGTTCAGTAAGGAGAGCATGATGAGTACGAATATGTTGTCAGGTGAGCAATCCAATACCAAGCTGGTCGCTATTTTTAAGTCCAAGCAAGGTGCTGAACAATGTGCCGAGCAACTACAACAGCGAGGTTTTGATAGCAATCAGTTAGCGATTATTGCGCCCCATGAAAAACACTATAGCCGAAAACTTGAGCCCGAGGAGCAAGGGGTTGAGCGTACAGCGATACGGTCCCATATGGTTTTAGGTGCAGCAGGCTTTGTTTTGGCTTGGTTGATTTGGGGTGGGTTATATTTGGCTGGCGTGGAGCTCATTGTGTCATCGCCCATAAAAAGCCTGATTCCTATTTTGTTTTTTTGTACAGCAGGTGGTCTGATGCTAGGGGGATTTGTCACGATGCGTGTCGATCATCAAGCCGTGATTCAAGAGGTCGATGAAGCAGTGGACGAAGGTTATTGGTCATTAGTGATGCACTCTCGAGATCATCAACAAACCAAACGCATCGAGGCATTTTTAAAAGATCAGCAAATTGAGTTTAATCGCACCTTGTAATGGGGCTAGGCAAAGCGAGCCCGTGTCGATTGAGGGCTCACTTTGCGAATTTTCCCCCGTAAAAGAAAAAATAGCGGCTAAGGGGTGAAACGTATTTCATCAAAATCCAATTGTTTCACCATGTCGCGAGCGACATCATCGGATATTTTTTGATCGCGGGCTAAGCGATAAATGGTTTGACGTGCTGTGTCGATAGCCATAAGACGAATTTGTTTTTCACTAAGGTATTTTTGATAGCTTTCTGAATTGGTATCAGGGGCGGGATCTAAGCTATTACTAAACTCGACCAGCACGCGCTCTAATACTGCTGTATAAAAGTTGGGTTCAATTTGTGGGTAGGCTTTTTGTAAGCTTGGTAGCAGACCAGATAAATGTTTAGTGATGGCATCTTGGGCCATCTGTAAAGCGAGTGTTTGTTGCTTATGCAAAGGCCTAGCGATGGCTTGAGGAGCCAGATTTTGTTTTTTGAGTAACCAGGGCAATAAGATGCTGGCGGTAATTAAAGAAATAATAATGACAGTAGCCGCTAAGAAAATAGCAAGGTCCCGAGCAGGAAACGCTTCTTGGTTTGGTAGCAGGAGTGGCAGGGTTAACACCCCGGCTAAAGTCACAGCACCGCGAACCCCACCTAAAGATAGAATAAGAATATCCCGCAGGGTGGCTTGTTGTGACTGATTTTTGGGTGTTTTTTTAAGCCAGCGCAATACATGAATAGAGAAAAATACCCAGCCAAAACGTAAGGCAGCCAAGGATAAACAGATCACACTGGCATAAATAATTAACCACCATGGATTATGATGACCGGTTTGCTGTACGACTTGAACGGCGCCTTTAAAAATATTGGGAAGCTGCTCTCCTAGTAAAACAAACATCATGCCATTGAGAGTAAACTGAACCGTGTCCCAAATGGTAGCGCGCCGCATGCGCGTCAGTGGTGAAACCTGCCCTGAAAGCTCGAGATAGCTCATGGTTAACCCAGCAGCTACGGCGGCTAAAATGCCCGATGCGCCAATATGTTCAGCCGCTACATAAGCAGCAAAAGGCATAAGAATATTTAACAGGATTTCTGCCCCAATGTCTTCGCCATATTTTTTGGTGAATTGACCACGGAAAAAAGACAAGAGCCACGTAATAATAATACCAGTACAAAAGCCAGCAAAAGCGACCCAAACAAAAGATATGACGGCCTCTGAAAGGGAAAAATGGCCAGTCATCATGACTAGAATTGCCATCCTAAAGGCGACTAGACCGCTTGCATCATTAAATAAGGCCTCGCCCTCTAGAATGGATAAAATTCGCTCAGGTACTGCCAGCTTGCGTGCGATCCCCGCTACTGCAATCGGGTCGGTAGGAGAAACAATCGCTGCTAAAGCAAAGGCTACGGGTAAAGGCATAGCTGGGATTAGCCAGTGGATGATAAAGCCTAGCCCAAATACGGTGATAATGACTAAACCAAAGGCTAAATGAAAAATGCTAGCTCGTTCTCTTTTTAACGCTTCTTTGGAAATACGCCAGCCATCTAAAAATAATAGCGGGGGTAAAAAAAGTAAAAAGAAAACATCGGGGTGTAGCTCCATGCCCTCTTGGAAAACCCCAGCAATAACAATCCCAAGTAAGATTTGGATAAGAGGCAATGGAATGCCCCACGGGATAACCCGAACGATGACACCACTGATGACAATAGCGATAAGCATCGCAAAAATCACACCAATACTTTCCATTTTTTTCCTTAGCGATGGTCTTTGTTTTATTATAAGGAAAAGGGTGTGACAGCGGCGAATAAAAAAGCCACCGATAACGGTGGGCAGTAAGTGGTGCCGACAAGAGGAGTCGAACCTCCGACCTTCGCATTACGAATGCGCTGCTCTACCAACTGAGCTATGTCGGCAACACGATATAGTATAAACCTGTCATAAAATACTGTAAACCATTAGTAGGATTTTTTTCAAGGAGCGGGTATGTCTATTGCTGGCTGGATAGTGTTGGCAGCCTTGTTGCCCTTTGTGGCAGCGGTTAGCGCTAAGGCGGGAGGGGAGAAATTTGATAACCAGATGCCGCGTGAGTGGTTAGCTAAGCAAGTTGGCTGGCGAGCGCGAGCAAATGCGGCACAGGCCAATACGTTTGAGGCACTCCCTTTATTTTATGTGGCGATATTGTATGCACATTTTAGTGGAGCACAAGCAGGGCAGATTCATTATTTAGCGGGGCTTTGGTTGGTATTGCGCTTGCTTTATATTGGGGCTTATATATTAAATATTGGCTTATTGCGCAGCGGGCTATGGGCAGCCGCGCTGTTGGTAAATATTTGGTTGCTATTTCAAGCATAAAAAACGCCGCCTTATTTAGGCGGCGTATGGATTAAGCAGGGGGCTGTGAGGGTGGGGGAGCTTGAATGGTTACCGTCGCTTGTTCAATGCTTTCGATTGGGCCAGCGTGGATTTCAATATGCTCAGCCTCATTTAGGTCATCTTGGCGTTGAATGGCAGAGGGGAATAGGTCCCAGCAAGCCATAAACATCGCTGCAATCAGTGGGCCAATCACAAAACCGTTTAAACCAAATAATGATAAGCCCCCAAGGGTTGAGATTAAGATCACGTAATCAGGGATTTTTGTATCTTTGCCCACTAATAGGGGGCGTAGAACATTATCGGCTAAGCCGATCACTAGTAAACCAAATGCCGTTAGAATCGCGCCTTTTACCACTAAGCCGGTACTAAAGAAGTAAATAGCCACAGGTACCCAAATCAGCGAGGCGCCGACTGCGGGGAGCAAAGAAAGAATCCCCATGAGCACCCCCCAAAATAAGGCACCCTCTACATCCAGAATCCAGAAAATAATTCCCCCTAAGGCACCTTGGGTGGCGGCAACGGCAATATTGCCTTTTACGGTTGCGCGCACCACCGTAGTGAATTTTCGGAAAAGGTGCGTTTTTTGGTCTTCGCTTAAAGGGATCAGGCGACTACAGTGACGGGCCAGCTCAGGACCATCTTTTAGTAAGAAAAAGAGCAGGTACAGCATGACCCCAAGGCTAACAATAAATTGAAAGGTGTTCGAGCCAATGTTGACGGCCTGCTTGGTTAAAAACTGTCCCGCATTCATGGCAAAATCAGAGAATTTTTCTGCCACATCGTTTAGGTTAGCAATCCCTACGCGGTGCAAGCCGTCTGTGACAAAAGGTGGTAACGAGTTGATGATTTGCTCTAAGTACTGTCCTGCGTTGATATCACCGCTATCCATCCGTTTATAGAGGGAGAGGATTTCCTGAATGATCGCTCCGGTAAGGAGCATAACGGGAATAATCACAATCAGCAGAATAAAAACGAGATTGATGAGAGCAGAGATAGTTTTACGCCCTTTGGTTTTTAAAAGCAGTTTGCGCTGGACTGGGGCAAAAATAATCGCCAGGATTACCCCCCAAAAAATAGCACCGTAAAAGGGCAGGAGCACCCAAATAAAGGCCAGCGATACAACGCCTAATAAAACGAGGAAGCTGTGAAAATAGAGGCGGCTTCGAGTAGACATAATTGCCCTTTGTGATAAGCAGAACAAGAAGCATCATTATATCGACAAGCGTGAACAGAAAAGTCAGCCGTTTGCGATAATCATGCGCTAAAGCGTAAAATAATGTTATCTGTTGATAATTCACTCATTATTGAGCATTTTATGATTTTAAAAGTCGTTCGGAATGGTTTAGGGTCGTTAATAGCGGGTGTTGATACATTAACGCGCCCCCCTAAAAAACAACGGGATCCCCAAGTGCAGGCTCAGGTGGATGCCGCGGCAGCAACCATGGCGCTTTATCAGTTCCATGCCTGCCCGTTTTGTATCAAGGTGCGTCGAGCCATGCATAAGCTTAATGTACCAGTCCCACTTAAAGATGCCCAAAAAGACCCAGTCATTGAACAGGAATTAATACAAAAAGGGGGGAAACGCCAAGTACCCTGTTTGCGTATTCAAGAAAGTGATGGCAGTGAGCGCTGGCTCTATGAGTCCAATGCGATCATTCAGTACCTAGAAACACGGTTTGGTGATCAATAACGGTGATCGGTGGTGAAAACCCTCTTGCTACCAAGCAAGAGGGTTTTGTTATTGTTGACGTTGACGTTGCTGTAAGTCTTTAAATGCCATCCAGAGAGCGAGGCTCATAATGAACAGAATAGCGATAAAACCGATGGTTACAGCAGTAGTCCACGAGGTATAGGGTTGGATACCAAAGACAAGGGCGGTAATGACGGCGATACCGACCGAGGTACCAATACGTTGGCCTGTTTGCATGATGGCACCTGAGCTACCGGCATAATTCAACGGTACTTCGGCAAGAGTTAATGCCTGATTAGGACTAATGGAAGAGCCTTGTCCTAGACCAAATAAGCCAAGACTACCCAACAACCACCAAATACTGATGCCTGCATATTGGTGTAATAAAATGACGACTACGCTTAATGCTAAGCCGAACATAGCCATACAAAGCCCACCAATCACTACCTTTCTGCCATATTGACTAATGCGTTTGCCTGCCCAATGAGAAGCCGTAGCAGATAATAAGGCTGACGGGATACCGATAAAACCGGCCTCAAAAGCACTGAGCCCAATGGCTTGTTGAACGTAGATTGGAATCAGTACCCATACGCTTGTCATGCCTAAAAAATATAAGGCCATGATCAGGCTACCATTGCGGTAGCTGGGGATGGAAAAGATAGCAAGGTCAACCATGGGGCTATAGCCTTTTTTGGTATACCAAGCTTCCCATTGGACCCAAAGGTAAAAGAGTAATAAGCCAAGTGGAATAAGTAGCCAAATATACGGGGAAATTTGGGATTCGACAAAAGGGAAAAGGACACTTAGCACACCAGCACCGAGTAACAGAGCGCCGATAGGATCGAGTGAGCTAAAACCATGGGGTTTTTTGAGCTCAGCAAAACTAATAAGGGGGCGAGGGAACCAGCGCCACGCTAAATAGAGAGTCAGCAAGCCCACAGGTACATTGATTAAAAAGGTGAAGCGCCAGCCCAGTTCTGGACCACCCAGTTTAATTAACAACCCCCCTAATACAGGACCAATGGCGACGGAAACCCCTACCGTTGTCCCAAATAAGCCAAAGGCACGGCCGCGTTCCGGGCCTTTAAAATACTGCTGGATCATGCCTACCCCCTGAGGGTTTAAGAAACCCGAGCCAACCCCTTGGGCAAAACGCGCTAGGTTTAATGAGTGGGCATCAGGAGCGAAACCTGCTGCTATAGAGGAGAGGGTAAAAATCCCCACCCCTAGCATAAAAAAACCACCACGCCCCATGAGGTCTCCGGCGCGACCAGCGCTCACCAAGACCACACCAAAAGTAAGTGCATACCCAGACAGAATCCATTGCAAATCCGAGTGACTCGCATTTAGACCAATTTGCATCGCAGGTAGAGCCACATTGACCACACTGACGCTCATGAGCGACATAAAAATCGCTCCGAGGATCACCAGTAATATGCGCCAGCGAATGGTATTAAAACTAGGAGTAGAGGGGGAAGAGGTGGAACGGTTTTTCATAGGCGATGGGGTAAAGAGAAGTCAGTGAGCTTATACGATACACCATCAGCAAAAAAATGGCTGCGCCCCCTAGATAAGGGGGCGAGAAAAGACAAGCTTAGAGAATGGCTTCGGGCGACTCAGGAAGGATCTGACCACCGTCAACAATAATCGTTTGTCCGGTAATAAAGCTGGCTTCTTTAGAGGCGAGGAAACAGACCGCATAGCCAATATCTTCGGGTTTACCTAGGGTGCCCACAGGCACGGCGCGGGTCATTTGATCCAGATAAGATTGCCCTTGGTTGGCTAAGCCCTCGGTTAAAATGTTGCCAGGCATAACGGCGTTGATAGTAATGCCGTCTTTGGCGTACTCCAAGGCAGCACTACGCATAAAGCCAAGCTGGCCGGCTTTGCTGGCGCCGTAGTGACTCCAGTTTGGATAGCCAGTAATGGCACCTGTAATGGAGGAGGTGATGACTAC
>NZ_JASLIX010000063.1:0-9949 GCF_030152715.1 Paenalcaligenes sp. | reverse complement strand
TGATGGCGTGATGTCATCCTAGTCCTGTTAAAACATTCGTAAACAATAAACAAACTATTGTAGTCTCTTCCACCATCACCGCCCACTTCTGAAAGGCGATCAACACAAACGGCCACAGGAGTCCAGTTAAAGGAATTATTTCTGTAACACGAAAGTGCCTACCGCTAAGACTGACTCCCCTACCTGCTGATAAAAAGCGCGCCGCAACTCTACCCGTTTTGTCATCGGGCTCAACCACCAATAATCCACCTGTTGAATCAGGTTTGGATCGGCACTATCGACTATCTGTTTTAAAAAAGCTTTGCCTTGAATATCAACCACAAGATCGAGTTTCGTATCGTTAAGCTGCGTATCCGCTGGTGTCCAGACGATCAAGCGTTCCTGTTTATCCAAAACAAAAACATATTGATCCTGGTTGCGGTAACCATTGTTAGGATTACGGAATCTGCGTAAAGCTCGAACCGGGTTTTGATAATACTCACTAACCGCGCGCTCCAGTAATGCTTTAGCCTGCTCCTCGGTAGCAAAGCCAGGAAAATAGCCTGCTGCAATCACCACGTTATCTACCACCTTATAATAGGTGAGCTTGGGTTCACTGCTTCCATCAGCTGGATTAAACCAAAAGTACTCAACACTGCCTTCATCACTGAGCTTGGCTTGCTCTAGCATGCGCTGGAAAAAAGGACGTTGCTCAGCATCGGTCACATCAAGTACATTTTGCCCGACTAAGGTCGCCGACCACCCTCCACTGGATAACAACACCCCGGTGCGACTTAAACTAAATACATAGAGCTCTCTGTCTGTAAATCGTGGATCCCGGTTAAAGTCATTAACACCAACAATGCCCCGTTGTTGCACATGGGCCACCGCTTTATCCAGTAACTGGTGTACGCGTTGCTCTAACTGCTGCGTATGCGCTAACACGGCCCCATTCACCACCTGCTCTGCCTGCACCGGTACAGCCCCCAGCGCCAACATCATCAACCCAGAGGCCATAGATAACGCTAGCGTTTTTTTCTTTGTCTGCATTTTAGTACCCCATCATTTCTGGCAACCACAACGTTAAGCTAGGAAAAAAAGCTATTACAAAAATAGCGACTAGCAACACCGCGACAAAAGGCAACACACGCACCACAATCTGCTCTACTGTTGCCCCACCTATGCCTGAAGCCACAAATAGGTTTTCTCCAAGCGGAGGCGTAATAAACCCTACAGATAAAGCACAAATCACCACAATACCAACATGGGTTGGATCCGCCCCCAGCATATAGGTCACCGGTAATAACACGGGCACCAAAATCATGATAGCGGCCAAGGTTTCCATAAACATACCCACAAAGAGCAGAAAAAAGATCAAAATGGTCCAGATCAAATACATATTGTCGGTCCAATTAATCAAAGAATCCGCAATAACAGCTGGAATACGCTGCTCGACCAAGAGCCTGCCAAAAACCGTCGCCGCAAAAAGAATCAGCAGCACTCGACCGGTGATCCATGTCGTGGTACGCAAAGCCACAAACACCTTTTTAAAGGTGATTTCACGATGAATCGCAATCCCTACAAATAACGTATAGAAAATAGCAATCACCGCTGACTCAGTCGGCGTAAAAAACCCAGCATAAATCCCACCCAAAATAAAAACAGGGGCAAGTATCGACCAAAAGCCACGCTTGAGTGCGACGCCAACCGCTCTCATGTCCCAGCCCTCTTCGGTGCCTTTGTATCCCTCTTTACGTGAAATCAAATAGTTCATGGTTAATAAACTGGACGCCATCACTAGCCCAGGCACCACACCCGCAACAAATAGCTTAGAAATGGACACCGAAGAAAACTGCCCATGTAGGCTGATCGCTTCGGCCGGTGGACGCATCCCTAAGGCCGAGATACCAAAAATGACCATAGGAATAGACGGGGGGATAATAATACCTAATCCACCTGATGAGGCGGTCACGGCAGACGCGTAACTTAAGTCATAATTACGCTTAGTCATCGCCGGAATCATCAGCATACCTACTGCAGCAGTGGTTGCCGGCCCAGACCCAGATATCGCGCCAAAAAACAAACACGCTAATACCGTTGCTAAGCCTAAGCCCCCTGTCACTGGACCAGCCAGACTTTCTGCGATATCAACTAAACGCTTAGAAATACCCGCCGCCTCCATCAAGGCGCCCGCTAAAATAAATGCCGGCAATGCCATTAATGGAAAGCTACCAACTGAAGTAAAAGCGATTTGTACAAAGGAAATGGGATTTTTCCCCAAGACCAAAAAAGCGGCCATCGCCGCACCAGCCAGCGATACCGTAATAGGAGCGCCGATCAACAGCAACACCACAAAACTACCGAACAAAAGCCCAACTATTTGCTGCTCCATCTTAGGCTCCTTTTAATTGTTTTTTTAAAGCATGGCTTTTTTTCTGAATTTGCGCTAATTCTTGGCTTTCTGGATCAACCATTTCAACGGATCTAAACCAAATCAAATAGTTATTCCATAAAATACGTAATGACATTAAGCCAAATGCCAACGGAAGCACCATGAAAAAATACTTCATTGGCACGCCTGTGGTTTGCGACTTCCAAAATAAATTCATGCGATTAAAGACGAAGTCGTAACTTAACCACGTGAAATACACATTAAATGCCACCCAAATTAAATCTGCTACGGTCTCAGAGACTTTCTTTACGATGGGCGGAAAGGGCTTAAATTGAAAAGTAACGCGGTTGTGGGCAGACATTTTCGCCGCTACCACAGCACCTAAATAAGCAAACCAAACAAACATGTAGGTAGCGACCTCTTCAGCCCAAGGAATCGAGTAAGCAAAGAACTGTCGCATTAAAATTTGCACAAACAACAGCGACACAAAAGCACTGAGCAGCAGCCCACACACATACTCTTCGATGTGGTTTACCAGATGGAATAAGGCTTTTTTTACGCCCATAATGGCCTCCAGCAAAGGATTTTGCCAACGCATTAAGCAAGGCGCTCTGCACTCAGGAACCCTAAGCACAGAGCGAAATGGGTTAAAAAACTAACGTCCTAAAGAAGCTAAAATCTGATCAAGACGTTCTTTGCCACCAATAACGTCATAAAAAGCAGGCCACACTTGAGATGTAGCAGCCTCGATCCATTCTTTTTCATCGTTGGCGGGATCCACAATTTCCATACCCGCTGCAATCAACTCTTCTTTAATACGAGCCTCTGTGTCTTGTAAAAACTGATAACTGTGTTCTGTTGCCTCCATCCCGGCCTCAAGAATCGCTTGTTGTACCTCGGGACTTTGTTGTTGAAAAACCTGCTCGCTAACAATGAGCGGCTCTAAAGAGAACAAATAGCGAATGTTGGTGATGTATTTTTGCACCTCGTTGAATTTCATCGCTGAAATGGTGATGTAGGGGTTGTCCTGACCATCGACCACGCGTTGCTGTAGCGCTGTAAACGTTTCTGACCAGGCAAGCGGACTGGGATTAATCCCCCACGACTTATAGGAAGCAATCATTAGCTCATTTTTAGGAACACGAATCACTAACCCCTTTAAATCGTCCAAGGTTTTTACGGGTCGCTTAGAATTCGTCAACACCCTAAAGCCAGAATAAGACCAGCCAATAATTCGCACGCCAGCATCGCGGATGGTGTTTTCCGTTAGCTCCTGCCCCACCTCTCCTAAGGTCAGCTTTTTTGCATCCTCGGCACTTTGAATCACATAAGGTAAAGTGAGCACTGCTACCGTTGGCGAGAAAGGCGTAACGTTATTGATGGCAAGAATGGAAAAATCCAATAAGCCCATCGCTGCATCATTAACGGTGTCCTGCTCGTCTCCCAACTGACTATTGGGAAACAAATCGGCCTGGTATTTGCCCCCAGTTTTTTCTTTTAGGCTCGCAGCAAAGGCTTTACCTAGCTCATATTGCGTGCCGCCGGCGGCATCACCAATAGCCACTTTAAATGTGGTGGCACCCACTGAACCAGCAAGCAAAAAACTCGCCGCCCAAACCATGGTATTTTTGAATACATTTTTTAGTTTCATCATTTTGTCTCCACCCTCATTTGAGGTGTTATTTCTTGATTTATGATCAAGTAAAGAATGTGCTGAGTAAGACCTATAGCACCTCGTCTTTTAAGTAATACCAACGATATAAAAACCGTTGTCCCAACCGTCGAAAAGGCGCAAAAAACTCCGCCTCTACCTTTTCCATCACATTAGGAAATGGCAGCCTGCTCTGAAAAATAGGGAGATCTAGCTCGTGGCCTTGTCCTGCAATCCACTGCGCTAAGCGCTTGCCGGCTTGAGCGGAATACATCACACCGTTTCCGCCATAACCCAACGCGTAATAAATCGTTTGTTTAGGATCCGGCTGTACGATACGTGGCATCATGTCATGACTGACGTCAACCCAGCCCCACCAGGAATATTCCAAAGGAATGCCCGTTAACTCGGGGAACTTACGATGTAAAGCACCACGTAAAAAATCCTCGTATTTTTGCTGGGGTGCATCACGACCGGTAATCGCACTACGACTACCAATTTGCAAACGATTATCTGGCAGTAAGCGATAATAGTTTCGTAAGACGCGCGTATCGGTTAACACCTGATGGGTATAGAATTTACAAGCTTCAATTTCATCGGGCGTTAACGGTCGCGTCACAATCGAATTCGATAAAATCGGCAATAAGCGATTTTTAAACTCAGGATGTAAACCGTTTGAGGTATAGCCACCCGTCGCCACGCCAACGGCCTTGGCTTTTACCACCCCCCCTGGGGTTTGCAGATAATGGTATCCCCCTCGGCTTTCCCATGACTGCACGGGGCTAGATGGATGCACCGTTGCCCCCAAAGCTCTTGCTTTTTTCAAATAACCAAAAGCGAGTTTGCCTGCATGAATCCCAATGCCTTCTGGCTCATGCATCGCCCCATGCGCCTCGTGGTCATTCACCCACTCATTACGTACTGTTTGCGCGTCTAAAATGCGGGCATCATAACCAAAGGTGTTACGCAGTAGCTCGGCCTCTTGCTCCAAAACCGGCATGACCCGTTCACGATGTGCAATATATAAATGGCCGCCAGGCTGTGGGTCGCAGTCAATATCGGCAATGAGCGCTTTAAAATTTTCCATGCCTTCCACGCACTCTCTGTGCATTTTCAGCGCCACATCTAGCCCCCAGCGTTGAATCCATTGCGAACGCTTTAAACGCCCCGAGGCACACTGCGCCTGACCACCATTACGGGTACTACAACCCCAAGCGGTACGATTTGCTTCTAGGACAGTGGCTTTAATCCCATGTTCTTGAGCAAGATAAATAGCGGTTGTCAGACCCGTAAAACCAGAACCGATAATGGCCACATCCACTTCAACATCATGCAAGATCGGACCATCATCCTCTGGGGGTTCGCCGGCAGTACCAATCCAATACGTCGGCGCATAATCCGTTCCTGTGCCTGGATTTTGTGCCACTAACGGATCATAGGCCGGATCATAGGCGCGTCGTGCAGGTGTTGCCACAGGCGATGCGGTCTGGATCACGTCTGCTTTCATAATTAACTCCCACTGACTGCTGGACGATTTTTACGAAAAGCATTTTTGACCTTGATTTTGTCACCCTCAAAGGTGAATAAATCCACCATTTGCGCCTCGTGTAGCGCACCTGACAAATCGGTCCCCTTAAAGCGCGACGTCGACATAGCGTGATTCTCATCTAATATGTAGAACTGCCCATCTAACCAGGCCGCATCAGGAAAGTTTTGCCACGCCGACGCAAACGCCGCACGCACTTGCTCTTGGCCATGATGCTCCGTTCCCATCACCGTCGGACCAGCAATGGTGTAAAACGTACAATCACTGGTCATCATGCTCATGATGGTGTCGATATCATGATCATTCCATGCTTGGGTATAGATTTTGAGTAGCTCTAGTTTTTTCTTATCCATGATGATGTCTCCAAAAAATATTTTTATTTTGCGGCCGGTTTGGCCTGGGTATGAATGAGCCCCGTCGTCGGCGAGGACGCCTCGGCTAAATAGTATTTTTTCGGCATCCTTCCTGCCAAATAGGCATCGCGCCCAGCTTGTACAGCACGCCGCATGGCTCGTGCCATTTTGACTGGGTCTTGGGCATAGGCCAGTGCCGAGTTCATTAACACCGCATCACACCCTAGCTCCATCGCTATGGTGGCGTCCGATGCTGTTCCCACTCCGGCATCCAGCAACACAGGAACCGAAATCTGATCCAAAATCAAACGAATATTCCATGGATTCAGGATGCCCATCCCTGAACCAATGATTGATGCCAGCGGCATAACTGCCACACAACCGAGATCCTCTAACATGCGTGCCTGCACAGGATCATCGGAGCAATACACCATGACATCAAACCCTTCTGCCACAAGGGTCTTAGTAGCAGCAAGAGTTTCTGGCATATTGGGATAAAGATTCGTAGGACTGCCAAAAATCTCTAACTTCATTAAGTTATGGCCATCCAACAACTCACGCGCTAATCGAGCAGTGCGCACAGCATCTTCGGCGCTATAACAACCCGCTGTATTTGGCAAATACGTGTAAGTTTGTGGGGGCACATAATCTAATAAACTCGGCTCATTGGGATCTTGGCCAATATTGGTGCGTCGGATGGAAACGGTCACAATCTCCGCACCACTCATCGCTATCGCATCACGGGTTTGCTCAAAGTCCTTATATTTACCTGTGCCCACTAAAAGTCGAGATTGATAGGTTTTTCCTGCTAACACAAAAGGATCGACGGTCATCATTACTACCTTGATCTGGGATAGTTGGGTGGGAGCAACCCCACCCCAAAAAAAGGAATAAATACCTATTAGACGTAGTCTTTGTACTTATCCAATAAACGAACAGGCTTACGTAAAGCGTCACGGCGGAAAGGATCCCCTAGCTCACGTGTACACATGATCTCAATCACACATGTTTTGCCTTCGTTCATTTGCATGTCAATCGCACGCTTTAAAGCGGGCCCTACATCCTCTAAGCGGTCGACCACAATACCCTCTGCTCCCATCGACTGAGCAATTCCAGCAAAGGAAGGACTGTCTAGCTCCCCGGCAACAAAGCGACGATTATAGAACTCGACTTGGTTTTTCTTTTCTGCTCCCCACTGACGGTTATGGAATACAACCGCGGTCACAGGAATATCGTGACGTACAGCTGTTAAGACCTCCATCATGCTCATTGCCCATGCCCCATCCCCAGCGTAAGCAATGGCAGGACGATCTGGCGCCGCGGTTTTAGCTCCAATAATGGTGGGCAAAGCATAACCGCAGTTCCCAAAACTCATGGGAGCAAAGAAACTACGTGGCTTTTCAAAGCGTAAATAACTATGGGCAACCGAGTTAATATTGCCAATATCGGTCGACACCATGACATCTTCTGGCATGGCTTTTTCTAGCTCACGCAAGACTTGACGCGGATGCAGATAATTGCCCCCATTAAAGGTTTTCTCTTTGGCATTTTCCGCAATCATATCTAGACTGTAGGGATCGGTTTCATGAGTCCAGTTATCAAGCTCTTCTTCCCATGCTGCTTTTTCAGCCGCCATTTTCTTGGCACGCTCTTCTTTTGTGGCATCACATGCTAAGGTCTCACTCGCCAAACGCTTGGTTAACTCGGCAGCCACCGCTTTTGCATCGCCACAAATCCCGACTGAGATTTTCTTCACCAGTCCTAAGACTTTATGATCGGCATCGATTTGAATGATCTTGGCATCTTTAGGCCAGTAATCCATTCCATATTGTGGCAATGTGCCAAATGGACCTAAACGTGAACCTAAGGCAATCACCACATCAGCCTGAGCAATCAGCTTCATCCCGGCTTTAGAACCCTGATAGCCCAAAGGTCCACACCATTGTGGGTGACTAGCGGGGAACGAATCATTGTGCTGGTAACTATTGACTACAGGGGCGCCTAAACGCTCGGCAAGCGCAATACACTCCTCGACCGCGTCCCCCATCACCACACCACCACCTGAAATAATCACAGGAAACTTCGCTTGGCGTAAAAGCTCAATTGCTTCGTTTATGGATTGCTCACCACCAGCACCACGGTCTAAGCGCTGTGGCTGCGGGATCTCGCACGTAATCTCACCATAAAAATAGTCACGAGGAATATTCAGCTGGGTTGGTCCCATTTCACTGAGCGCTCGATCAAAACAACGGGCGGTAAACTCTGCCATGCGTGTTGGGTTCGTAACGTGTCCCTGGTATTTGGTGAACTCTTGGAACATGGGCAACTGATTGCATTCCTGAAAGCCGCCCAGCCCCATGGTATTTGTCCCTGCCTCGGGCGTCACAATCACAACTGGACTATGGGCCCAATAAGCCGCAGCAATCCCGGTCACGCAATTACTGATACCTGGACCATTTTGTCCAATCACCACCCCATGTCGACCGGAAACTCGAGCATAACCATCGGCCATATGGGCTGCCCCTTGCTCATGGACGACGGGAATTAAGCGAATACCTGCTGGAGCAAAAATATCCATCGCATCCATAAAAGCAGAACCCATGATGCCAAAAATATCTTTCACACCATTCGCAACCATCGTTTCCACAAAAGCCTCGGATGGTGTCATTTTGGTTGTCCCCGTTACCACCTTACGATTATCTACCTGTTGGCTCATTTCGTTTATGTCTCCATAGATATGCTGATACATTAACGCATCCAGCTAATAAAAACCATTTTTTCAAGATTATTTAAGCTTATATTTGAGACTTTGCTCTTGCTTAAGGTAAAAACTAGCACACAAAAATAAAAAATGGAATAATTTGTGTCGTTTTTTTGAATAATATATGATTAACCCTAACAAAAACCAGCCAAAAATACGGCATACTAAGTAAAAATCCCTAAAAATCACACCAAAGGAGCGATAAATGGAAAAAGAATTACAGATTCCAGAACAAGAGGTATCGGTAAGAGATGTTTTCGGTTTCGATACAAACCTAAAGGTAAAAGCATTTAAAGAGCGTACCGCCTATGTGCCCCCAGTCGACGAGGCCTACTTATTTGATCCCGAGGTCACCCTTGCTCTATTAGCCGGCTTCAGTAACAATCGGCGCGTGATGGTACAAGGCCGACACGGCACAGGCAAATCTACCCATATAGAACAAGTTGCAGCGCGCTTGAACTGGCCCTGTGTACGCGTTAATTTGGACGGTCATATCAGCCGTTTGGATCTAGTAGGTAAGGACACCATTCGCATCGAAGACGGTCTGCAAGTCACGGCTTTTCAAGAAGGGGTGATCCCTTGGGCATTACAGCGCCCTGTAGCTTTAATTTTTGATGAATATGATGCTGGGCGACCAGATGTGATGTTTGTGATCCAACAAATTCTTGAACAAGAAGGCCGCTTTACGCTCCTTGATCAAAACCGTGTGCTCACCCCCCACCCCTATTTTCGGATCTTTGCTACCGCCAACACACTGGGCTTAGGTGATAGCACAGGGCTTTATCACGGTACTCATCATTTAAACCATGCTCAAATGGATCGCTGGAACATTGTGACCACATTGAACTACCTGCCCGAGGAACAAGAAGTGGCAATAGTGGCCGGTCGCGTTCCAAGCAAAAACCACCCTCAAGGTTTAACGGATATACGAGCTATGGTCCGTCTAGCCCAACTAACACGCAATGCGTTTGCAATGGGAGACTTATCAACACTCATGTCACCACGCACCGTGATCACCTGGGCTGAAAACTGCACCATTTTTAAAAATAAGCAGCATGCTTTTCGTGTTTCTTTTCTGAATAAATGCGATGCGGAAGAACAGGCCCTAGTCGCCGAGCTTTATCAGCGTTGTTTTAATGAAGAACTTGAGCTTAGTACCGTTTAAGGAGAAAGAAATGAAGCCCACCGACCAGCTACGGCAACAACGACGCTGGCGCGAGCTTAGTGCTGCCTTAGCGCGTGCCCTTACCAACGACCCACGGATTCA
>NZ_JASLIX010000058.1:0-12620 GCF_030152715.1 Paenalcaligenes sp. | reverse complement strand
GTACAACAAGCGGTAGCAGCGTTGGACTTGCCAACAACAAAGCGCTTATCGCCGGAGCAAGTGACTGCAACTGATTGGGTTGAATTAGCGACAACACTGCCTTTATCTGGGTGGGCAGCGGAGCTAGCTCAACAAACAGAGTGGGTCTCATTTGAGGATAATGTAGTGGTTTTGCGTGCTGCCATTCGCTCTGCTGATGATAGCCAAGCCAAAGCCCGTATTAATACGGTGTTAAACGAACATTTTGGGCGTGCGCTACAGCTCCATATTGAATATGGTGACACGGGTTCAGAAACAGCGTTTGCTCAGGCAGAGGCACTACGTCAACAGCGCCAAGAGCAAGCAGAAAACGATGCGCAGCAAAATCCGTTTATACTAGCACTCGAAGCGCAGTTTGATGCTCAAATTGTCACGGGCTCGATCCGGGCTAAATAATGCCCCGCCGCAGCTCTTTCTATGATTTTATGATTTAGGACGATTTTCTATGATGAAAGGACAACTCGCTGGCTTGATGCGTCAGGCGCAGCAAATGCAAGAAAATATGAAAAAGGCGCAAGATGAGCTCGCCAACCTCGAAGTCGAGGGTGCCGCAGGTGGGGGCTTGGTTAAAGTTACGGTGACCTGCCGTAATGATGTACGTCGTGTTCATATTGACCCGTCTTTGTTAGAGGACGATAAAGACATGTTAGAGGATTTAGTCGCGGCGGCTGTTAACGACGCTTTGCGTAAAGCCGAGGCCACTTCTCAAGAGAAAATGTCCGCTATTACAGCCGGTTTGCCTTTGCCTCCCGGTATGTCTTTCCCGTTTTAAATGACCATATTATTACCTGAGCCTGCGCCGTTACGTGATTTGATAGATGCTTTTAAACGCCTACCTGGTGTGGGGGAGCGCACGGCACGGCGTATGGCTTACCACTTATTGCAGAATGATGTCGTGGGGGCGCAGACACTTAGTCGCGCTTTGGATCAGGCCACAACAACGCTTGTGCATTGCCAGCGCTGTAATAGTTTTAGTGAAACAGAGGTCTGCTTAACCTGTTCGAACCCACAGCGTGACCCAAGCTTATTATGCATCGTGGAAACGCCTGCTGATCAAAATATGATCGAGGCTAGCCATAGCTATAACGGTTTGTATTATGTACTGATGGGGCGTTTGGCTCCACTCGAAGGGGTAGGGCCTAAAGATTTGCAGTTTCAGCGCATAGCGAACCGTGCGCAGGAATCAGCAGTCAAAGAAGTCATATTAGCCACGAATTACACGGCAGAAGGCGAAACCACTGCCCATCACTTGGCCGAGTTCTTACGTGGTCAAGGCATCAAGCTAAGCCGGCTCGCACGCGGCGTGCCCGCCGGTAGCGAGCTGGAATATGTCGATGCCAGTACGATTGCTTGGGCATTGATGGAGCGCAAAAGCACGTAAAGCGCTCATCAAAGAGCGCTTTTTTATACCCGGGCTTTAGTTTGTGCGATGAGCTGGTCAAGAGCGATGGCGTCACGAATAAAAAAGCGAATTCCCTCAGCCAGTTTTTCTGTTGCCATGGCATCCGCATTTAGATCCGTTCTAAATACGATTTCATTACTGGCCTGCCACTCTGGTGCTGCATGTTTGGATTGAGTGGCATCAAGGTGTTTGGTGACTTCGCCTTGAGTATTGGCTAGCTCACTCAGCAAGCCTGGGCTAATGGTTAGCAAATCACACCCAGCTAATGCTAGAATTTGTCCCGTATTACGAAAACTAGCGCCCATGATTTCTGTTTTGACATCATAGGCTTTAAAGTAGTCGTAAATTTGGCGTACCGACTTGACACCAGGATCATTGACGCCGGCATGGGCGGCTTCGTCCCAGCTAGTACCAGCTTGTTTTTTATACCAGTCATAAATACGCCCCACAAAAGGGGAAATCAGTGTAACTTTGGCTTGAGCGCATGCAATAGCTTGGGCTAAACAAAAGAGCAGGGTCAAGTTACACTGGATCCCTTCATTTTGGAGTTGTTTGGCAGCCTGGATGCCCTCCCAGGTGGAGGCCAGCTTAATAAGTACGCGGGATCGATCGATGCCTGCTTGTTCATATTGCTGGATAATGTAGCGCGCGCGTTCAATGCTGGCTTGCGTGTCAAAAGATAAACGCGCATCGATTTCTGTAGACACCCGACCTGGAACGATATCGAGAATGGCTTTTCCAAAGGCGACTAATAGGGCATCGTTGAGCTCAGCCGCATTGGCATTAGGGTGTTGTTTTATCGTTTCGACCAGTAAATGCTGATAAGCAGGCTGCTGGACGGCGTTGAGAATTAACGATGGGTTGGTCGTTGCATCCGTAGGCTTAAAGGCTTTCATGGCCTCGAAGTCTCCAGTATCGGCCACGACCGTTGTGTATTGACGCAAAGAATCAAGCAAAGTGGTCATAATAAGTCGCCAAAAAAAAGCAAAACAGGATAGTCTCTTAATGTAGACTATTTTTAATAGGTTTGTAGCGCTGTTGCTACTGCACGATATGTGCTTTATGCCCCATGCGAAGTCGGGGTATAATCGTTAAGTTTTATTTGTAAATTTTGAACCGGGGTTTAAACGTGCTGCCGTCTCTTTTTCCTGACGAGTCCAATGCTAGAAGTGCGATCCTAGCCCTTGCTGATGGGACCATATTTAAAGGTTATGCCATTGGTGCCGAGGGCTATACGGTAGCTGAAGTCGTATTTAATACATCGATGACCGGCTATCAGGAAATCCTCACTGACCCTAGCTATAAAGGTCAAATCGTTACACTAACCTATCCACACATTGGTAACACTGGGGTAAATCCCGAAGATGCCGAGTCGGAAGGCATCCAAGCCGCAGGGTTAGTGGTACGTGATTGCGCATTACGCGTATCCAATTTCCGCTCCACCCAATCTTTGCCTGATTACCTCAAAGAGCAGGGTGTTGTAGCGATTGCTGGCGTTGACACGCGCAAGCTCACGCGTATTTTGCGTGAAAAAGGTGCCCAGAGTGCTTGTATTCTCGTGGGTGATGACACAGAACGGGCCATTGAGTTGGCCCGTTCTTTTGCCGGCCTAGAGGGCGTGGATTTGGTAAAAGAGGTTTCGACTTCTAACCAAAAAACATGGACCCAAGGCTCTTGGCAACTAGGCCAAGGCTTTACAGAATCCAAGCCTGAAACCGATGCTTTACATGTCGTGGCCTATGATTTTGGGGTCAAAGCCAATATTTTGCGTTTGTTAGCCGATCGGGGCTGTCGTATCACGGTAGTACCTGCTCAGACCAGCGCAGAAGACGTGTTGGCCTTGAATCCAGATGGCGTTTTCTTATCAAATGGTCCAGGCGACCCTGCCGCTTGTGATTACGCGATAACAGCTACCCAAACTTTTTTAGATAAAAAAGTGCCTTTATTTGGTATTTGTTTAGGCCATCAGCTGCTTGGGTTGGCGGCAGGCGCACAGAGCGTCAAAATGAAAACCGGTCATCATGGAGCGAATCATCCAGTTAAACAACTGGATGACGGTCGTGTTTTTATTACCAGCCAAAACCATGGTTTTGCGATCGATGCAGATAGCTTACCCGCAAATGTACGCGTGACGCATGTGTCACTGTTTGATGGTAGCTTACAAGGCTTAGCGTTTACCGATCGTCCCGCATTTGGTTTTCAAGGTCACCCCGAGGCCACCCCTGGCCCCCGTGACATGACAGCACTTTTTGACCAATTCATTAGCCTGATGGCTAACCAACAGGCTTAATTGCCAGACAGATCATTATGCCTAAGCGTACAGATATAAAAAGTATTCTTATTATCGGGGCTGGACCAATTATTATTGGTCAGGCTTGCGAATTTGACTACTCCGGTGCCCAAGCTTGTAAGGCTTTAAAAGCCGAGGGCTATCGCACGATTTTAGTCAATAGCAACCCCGCCACCATCATGACAGATCCGGATACGGCGGATGTCACCTACATTGAGCCTATCACATGGCAGGCCGTTGAAAAAATCATTGAACGTGAGCGTCCTGACGCCTTGTTACCCACGATGGGTGGGCAAACCGCGCTGAACTGTGCTTTGGATTTAGCTGAGCATGGGGTGTTAGAAAAATACGGCGTGGAAATGATCGGAGCCAATGCCGAAGCCATCGATAAAGCTGAAGACCGCCTAAAATTCAAAGACGCGATGACCAAAATTGGTCTAGAGTCTGCCAAATCCGGGATCGCGCACAGCATGGAAGAGGCGTGGGCGGTACAACGCGAGATCGCGGAATACGTTGGCACTTCGGGTTTCCCTGTTGTAATTCGTCCTAGTTTTACCCTGGGTGGAACAGGCGGTGGTATTGCTTACAACATGGAAGAATTCGAAGAGATTTGCCGTCGTGGTCTCGAAGCTTCACCAACGAGCGAGCTGCTGATCGAAGAGTCTTTGCTTGGGTGGAAAGAATACGAGATGGAAGTCGTCCGTGATAGCGCGGATAACTGCATTATTGTATGTTCCATCGAAAACTTAGACCCAATGGGGGTACATACCGGTGACTCGATTACCGTTGCTCCGGCGCAAACCCTAACGGATCGTGAATACCAAATCATGCGTAATGCCTCTATTGCTGTGTTGCGCGAGATCGGGGTGAGCACAGGCGGTTCTAACGTTCAGTTTGCCGTGAATCCTGATAACGGTCGTATGATCGTTATCGAAATGAACCCACGTGTATCACGTTCTTCGGCCTTGGCTTCTAAGGCAACTGGGTTTCCCATTGCTAAAGTGGCTGCGCGCCTTGCCGTTGGTTATACCTTGGATGAGCTACAAAATGAGATCACGGGCGGAGCTACGCCTGCAGCGTTTGAGCCTACGATTGATTATGTGGTTACCAAAATCCCTCGGTTTGCATTTGAAAAATTCCCTCAAGCTAACTCGCGCTTAACGACACAGATGAAATCCGTGGGCGAGGTCATGGCTATGGGGCGGACTTTCCAAGAGTCCTTCCAAAAAGCGCTACGAGGCCTAGAGGTCGGTGTGGATGGTTTGAATCAAATGACCACGGACCGCGAAAAACTCCAAGTTGAGCTTGGCGAGCCTGGTCCTGAGCGGATTTGGTATGTAGGGGACGCATTTGCTCAAGGCATGTCTTTGGACGAGGTCCACGCCATCACCAAAATCGACCCCTGGTTTTTAGCGCAAATCAAAGAAATTGTTGATATTGAGCTCGCGCTAGAGCAAAAAACCTTAGCTGACTTAGATCGTGATACTTTGTTGGGCTTAAAGCGCCGTGGTTTTTCAGATCGTCGCTTAGCGTTTTTACTGGACACGGTAGAATCCGAGGTTCGCAAGCTGCGCCATCAGCTAGACGTACGTCCCGTTTATAAGCGAGTGGACACTTGCGCCGCCGAGTTTGCTACTGATACCGCGTATATGTACTCGACCTATGAGGATGAGTGCGAGTCTCAGCCAACAGATCGTAAGAAAATTATTGTGCTAGGGGGCGGGCCGAACCGCATTGGTCAAGGGATTGAGTTTGACTATTGCTGCGTGCATGCCGCCATGGCGTTGCGCGATGACGGTTACGAGACCATTATGGTGAACTGTAACCCTGAAACCGTTTCCACCGATTACGATACCTCTGATCGTCTTTATTTTGAGCCTCTAACGCTCGAGGATGTATTAGAAATCGTCCATGTGGAAAAGCCGGTGGGCATGATTGTGCAGTACGGTGGTCAAACCCCATTAAAATTGGCTCGCGCGCTCGAGGCCAATGGGGTGCCAATTATTGGTACTAGCCCCGAATCGATTGATATCGCAGAGGATCGCGAGCGTTTCCAAAAACTCTTGCATAAGCTAGGTCTACGTCAACCGCCAAACCGTACTGCTCGTACCGAAGGCGAGGCGTTAGCTTTAGCTGCAGAAATTGGTTATCCCCTAGTCGTTCGTCCAAGCTATGTATTGGGTGGGCGAGCCATGGAGATCGTCCATGAGCAAGCGGATCTAGAGCGTTATATGCGAGAGGCGGTTAAGGTCAGCAATGATTCGCCCGTGCTGTTGGATCACTTCCTCAATAACGCCACCGAGGTCGATGTGGATTGTATTGCGGATGGCACCGATGTTTTTGTGGGCGGTGTCATGGAGCATATCGAGCAAGCGGGGGTTCACTCCGGCGACTCGGCATGTAGCTTACCTCCGTATTCCTTATCCGATGAAGTGGTCGAGGAAATTCGTCGCCAAACGGCGTTAATGGCCAAAGCCTTGAACGTAAAAGGGTTAATGAACGTGCAGTTTGCGATTCAGGACGACGAGGTTTACGTCCTAGAAGTGAACCCGCGTGCTTCACGTACCGTGCCATTTGTTTCTAAGGCCACAGGCTTACAAATGGCCAAGTTAGCAGCGCGAGTTATGGCTGGCAAGAAAATCGCTGATTTGGACTTTTCTGCTAAAGCCAAACCAGGTTATTACGCTGTTAAAGAGGCCGTTTTCCCCTTTGTGAAATTCCCTGGTGTGGATACGATTTTAGGTCCTGAAATGAAATCCACCGGCGAGGTCATGGGGGTAGGACGTAGCTTTGGCGAAGCGTTTGTGAAATCCCAAATGGCGGCAAGTGTAAATCTGCCCAAATCTGGTACGGCATTTATTAGTGTACGTGACAGTGATAAAGCAGAAGCCGTCGAAGTGGCACGTGGGCTGATTGACTTAGGCTTTAATATTGTTGCCACACGGGGTACCGCAACAGCGATCGAGGCGGCAGGCCTAAAGGTAAAAGCTGTCAATAAGGTCACCGAGGGCCGTCCTCATATCGTAGATATGATGAAAAACGGTGAAATTGCCTTAGTGATTAATACGGTAGAAGAGCGTCGAAACGCTATTGTCGATTCACGCACGATTCGTACCCATGCTTTGGCTGCGAACTTGGCTTACTACACAACCATTGCTGGGGCGTTAGCTGCTGTAGAGGGCTTACAGTATATGCGTCATGGCGAGGGCTTGTTGGTGTATTCCTTGCAAGATATGCACGGCGGTTAAGCCCATGATTAAAAAGCCGGACAATTGTCCGGCTTTTTTTATAACCCTTCGTTAGCCATCTCGATATGGTCTGTTTGGGCCCATGCCACCTCTTCCCACTGCTGTGTCGTAATCCTAAAATGATTGACACTGGCATTCATGATTTTGTAGGGGCGCTGGCTAGTTAAATCGATATTTTTTATATGGCGCCACACCATATCAATGACACCTCCATGTGCCACCACAGCAAGTTTTTGCTGGGGACGATCTTGGGCGATTTGATTAAAGGCACGAATAATACGCTGATAAAAAACAGGTAAAGACTCGCCTTCAGGGATCTCGGTTTGTGGATCGCGTAGATTAATAGTAGGGGCTTGACGACCAGGCAGGGGAATAAGCTGTTGCCAAGGTTGTCCCTCATAGATGCCGTAGTTACGTTCACGTAGCATGGATAACTGCTCGACCTGATAACCATAGGGCTCAAAGGCGATTTGAGCAGTTTGAATGGCGCGTTGCAAATCACTGCTTAGCACAGCGTCAAAATCAATACGCTGTTGCTCTAAATAACGTTGTACGGAAAGGGCTTGAGCCTTACCAACATCGTTTAGCGGGATGTCGCGCCAGCCTTGTAGACGCTGTTCGGCGTTCCAATCGGTTTCCCCATGGCGAATTAACCAAATTTCAGTTCTAGTCATTAGTAAATTAAATAGAGTTAATGGTGGAGTCTAAAGACCAAATGTCTTTTAGCATGGAAACAAGAGCCATAATGAGTGGCGTTTGAGCATTTTCATTAGCACTAATAAAACCTAAGAGGGCATCAGCTTTAGCATGCCCCCAAATAGCAAAATGGTTTTTTTGCGCACCTTGTAAGGCGATCTCCTCGCGAATGAGTGCGCAACCTGCGCCAGCTCTGACTAAGGTATCAAAATGAGCCATGCTGTCATTATGCATAATAACCCGAGGCGTGAGTCCACGTCGCTCAAAGAGGTCTCGTAGTAGATAATGAATATGACTACCTAATGGGCCATCCAGCCATGGTAACTGTGCTAGCTCTTGCCACCCCCCTAGCTTGAGTTGAGGGTAGAGGGTTACGGGTACGGCAACCCTAAAGCTGACGCTACGAATGGGTAGCCAAAACACATCTAAGGGCGGATGAGGGCTAATAATAAAAGCGGCTTGTAACTGTCCTGTGGCGACGTGCTCAGAGAGCGTGTCGGCAGGCATAATCATGGTTTCCAGCTCAATTAAGGGTAGCCCGTGATGAATACGCTGTACAAGCTCCCCCAAGCGTAAAAAGTCTAAATGCTCACCTGGAATACCTAAACGCAGTTGACCACTGAGCTCTCCTTGAAGCTCTGTGGCTGTGGTTTTTATCTGCGTAGCCAGAGATAAAAGCTGCTCTGCCGTGGGCAACAGTTGCTCGCCGGCTTTGGTAATAGCCATTTTACGCGAACTCCGCTCGAAGAGAGCCAAACCAAGACTTTGCTCCAGAGCTTTGATTTGTGCCGTTACCGCTGGCTGCGTTAAGCACAAAGCTTCTGCGGCGCGAGTTAGATTACTGAGTCTAGCTACAGTCACAAAGGCTTTGAGCTGGTTGATTTCCATGATGGCTAAATGGGAAGAAGACGAATTTGAGTAGGCTCTATCCCTATAGAAATAGGTGCACCAACAGTATGCTGTGGCAAACCGGAATAATGAGATTGGTCAGCAATAATGGTTTTTTCCCCGCATTGAATTTCATAACGAGTGAACTCCCCTAAAAACTCGCTACGGATGACGGTACCAGGGATCCAAATATATCTTGCGTCATTGCCTTTGTTCATATTCCCACTTTCTAATTGCACAGTGTGGGGCCTAAAGCTGGCGGCAAGGCGGTTTTGTTCTGGAACGGAGCCCTCGTCAACTAAGGGGACTTTCAATAAGCCTACGCCATCGATGTGCAGTTGTAGCATATTGGCTGAGCGCTCTTGCACCTGACCTTCTAACATATTCATGGTACCCACAAAGTTAGCTACAAAGCGATTACACGGGTAGTCGAATAAATTGGCGGGTGTACCGACTTGTTGCACAATACCTTGATCCATAACGGCCATGCGATCGGCTGTGGTCATGGCCTCTTCTTGATCATGAGTGACAAAAATGGTGGTAATACCAAGACGTCGCTGCAGGGCGAGTAATTCTTGTCGCATTTGTACTCGTAGCTTTTGATCTAGGTTAGAGAGTGGCTCATCCAGCAATAAAACCTGAGGCTCAATCACAATGGTACGAGCAAGGGCGACGCGTTGCTGTTGCCCACCTGAAAGCTCATTGGGGCGGCGCGTAGCAAAAGCCTCTAAGCCGACGAGCTCAAGAGCGGACTGCACTTTTTCTTGAATCTCGGCTTTGGGTAGGCGTCGTTCGACTAGACCAAATGCCACGTTATCCCACACACTCATATGTGGCCAAAGCGCATAGCTTTGAAAGACCATGCCAATATTTCGCTTATGTGGGGGAACATGGCTAATGTCAGCGCCATCGACAAGTAGTTGTCCAGAATTTTGCTGATTAAATCCAGCAATAAGACGGAGTAAAGTCGATTTGCCTGAACCCGAAGGACCAAGTAAAGCAAAAAACTCACCGGGTTCAATTACTAAATTAATGTCTTTCAGAACTTCTGTTTTACCGTAGGCCAAGCGGATATTACGGCATTCAACACTCACTTTTTTCATAATCAGCCTTTAGTTTTTTTGAGAGGGGCGTTGGCGCGCAGAGGTGCGCTCTACTACCAAATGCGAGGCATAGGTGCCGATAGCAACCACAATAACGGCTAACACACCGAGTGCAGCACCAGGGCCACGGCCAGAGGGGCTTTGCATATAAAGATAGATGCCATAGCTCATCGGTGCATCGCTATCACGAGTCACAAGCATAATCGTGGCTGATAGCTCAACGGCTGCGGTCATAAAGCTGGTGACAAAACCAGCCAATATTCCGCCTGCCATCAAAGGAATAACCACTCGTCGAATGGTACTGAACCGATTCGCCCCAACAGAGGCAGCAGCCTCTTCGAGGCTAATGGAGACTTGCTGTAAAGCCGCCATGCATGAACGTAAAGCATAGGGTAAACGGCGAACAGAGTACGCGATCATAATAATGACCCACGTCGAAGTAAAGCCGACCCCAAGCCCTGGGATTTCCACATCACGGAAAGTGCGTAATAACCCAATAGCTAAAACCAAACCTGGCACAGCAAGGGCAGCGGAGGCGATCCAGTCCAAAGTTTGTCGCGCTGGCAGCTTGGTGCGCAGAATAATATAAGCAATAGCGGTCCCAAGAATGACATCAATCAACGCGGCCAAACCACCATAGAGCATGGTGTTAGCAATCATGCCTTTAGAGTCTTGGAATACCGAAGCGTAGTGCGCCAATGTATAACCATCGGGTAAGGGGGCAAAACTCCAAACGGTGGCTAAAGAAAGTAGGAGCACGCCAATATGCGGCGAGAGCACAAGTAATAAAATAAATGCAATCCAAGCATAGGCGAGAATAGATTGTCCAGTACTGAGCTCGCGCTGTTGGATTGCGTTCCCTCCTTTTTGTATGGTGGAGTAATCGCGGCCCTTCAAGGCCCGAGCGGATAACCATAAAGCCAAAATAGAAAAGGCGATCATGATGACACTAATGACATAGCCGAGGGGGTCATCGATGCCGACTTGTGTGATACGCAAATATGCTTGTGGTGCGAGCATATTTGTGATGCCCAATACAAGAGGAGTACCAAGGTCATCAAAAACTTTGACAAAAACCAAGGAGGCCCCCGCGACATAACCGGGCAGTGCTAAAGGGAAAATAATACGTCTAAATAAACGCCAGCCTTTGGAGCCTAGATTTACTGCTGCCTCTTCCATGGCCCCATCGATATTTCGTAGGGCGACGGTAAGATTCATCAGAATAAAAGGAAAATAGTGAATGGCTTCGACAAAGATAATGCCATTGAGCCCATCCATAATGGGCAAGGTGATACCAAACCAATCGTCAAGCAATAGGTTAACGGAGCCGGAACGTCCAAAAATGAGCTGCATCGCCACCGCACCAACAAAAGGTGGCATGATGAGCGGTAGAATACCTAAGGTTTGAATAATCAATGCGCCTTTAAAGCGAAAGCGAATCGTAAAATAGGCCAAAGGTACAGCTATGAGCGAGGCAAAGACGGTGGCCATCACAGCCACATATAAGCTATTTTTAAATGATTCGGTTAAAAGGCTTTGATGAAGAAATGCACTAAAGTGCCCTAATGTGAACTGGCCATCCGCATTGACAAAAGCGGTATAAAAAACATTCCCAATAGGAATGACTAAAAATAAGACTAAAAACGCTAAAACAAGGCCAGCAACCAGCATTAAACCGGCTGGATAGCGAGAGGAAAAAGATTGAGCCATAGAAAGCCACTCTACTAGACAGACAACAGTGCCCACCCCGACGCAGAATCGGGGTGGCTAAAAAATTACAAGCGTGCTGCTTCCTTAGCGAGCTTTTCTGCTTTTTCGTACTGGTTCTTGGCCCGCTCGTTCCATTCTCCCTGTAGCTTCGAGAGCTGTTGGTTCACTTTGGGATCTTTTTTATCAGCTTTGAATAAGTCTACAAGCGTAGCCTCTTGAACCGCTTTTTCATCCACTAAAGGCATCCATGCTAATTGTTTAGATTCATCTAGGCGCGCTTTTGCTTCGGCAGAGGGGCTATCTCCTAGTTTTTTCTCGGCATCTAAGATGGCTTTGGTGGCGGCTTGCAGCTCTTTATGGCGGAAAGTAATCGTTTGGTCAAATAAGGACTGAACAATAAAGTAGCGGCTTTGTGACAGGTTAACATCAAACTTAACCGTACTGCGCTCAACAATTTTCAACGGGTCTGGATAGCCCTCTGGGATATTTTGCATATTGCTGTAGGGCAAAACGGGCAAGCGTGAAATTTGTGGTAACAAGAGCAGTTCCTGACCCTCAGGGCTTAATGTGAATTGAATGAATTTTTTTGCCTCCTCGGGGTTGGCGGATTCGCTAATGAGGGCAATGTTGGCAGGAACAATAGCCGTTTCCTCTGGGTAAACAAACTCCACAGGGAACTTAGAAAACTTACTGGATAAGCCGAAGAAATCGATCACAGGTCCAGCGCCAAACTGACCGTTATTCACACCATCAGGCACACCAAAAGAGCGATCGGTTAAGGCTGCACTATTTCCAGCCATGCGCAATAAGGTGTTCCAACCTTTTTCCCAGCCTTCGCCTTGCAGAATGGTTTCTACAGTTAAGTGCATAGTACCCGAGCGAGAGGGCGAGGTAATCCCCACATTATTAAACCACTCTGGCTTAAGCAAGTCGGACCAGGTTTTGGGATCGTCTAGCTTTTTGGCTTTGGTAAAACGGGTGTTGTACATAATCCCATAGCCGGCTAGGGCTTGCCCGAGAAAATAGCCCTCTGGATCATTGACTGGAAAACTACCAATCGTATTCGGTACGTCCGGATTCGCAATATCGCTGATTTTGCTAAGGAGTTTATCTTGAGAAAGCACTTCAAAAGCGTCGGGAGCGCTGGCCCAGAAAACATCAGGTCGTTTTCCTGCGGGGGTTTCTTTGACAAAAGCGATACCAGAAACGGTGTTTTTATTGAGAATTTCTACGGTAATACCGGG
>NZ_JASLIX010000143.1:0-2818 GCF_030152715.1 Paenalcaligenes sp. | reverse complement strand
TTTGCGTATGCGAGTGCGAGATCTTTCGCCTGCCCTGTTTTATCTTGATAAATTGCGAAAAGTGCTGGTACACCTGCTCCTGCTTCGTACGTACGGCGTACTAAATGTCCAGGTCCTTTCGGTGCAACGAGGAATACGTCTACGTTTTCAGGTGGTGTAATTTGACCGAAATGAACGTTAAATCCGTGTGCGAAAACGAGCGCTTTTCCGTCTGTTAATGCAGGTGCGATTTCTTCTTCGTACACTTGTTTTTGACGCTCATCTGGAAGTAAAATCATGATGAAGTCTGCTGCTTCTGCTGCTTCTTTAACCGTCATAACCGTCATGCCGTCTTCTTTCGCTTGGTCGAATGATCCGCCTGGGCGAACACCGACGATAACGTCGAAACCTGAGTCTTTCAAGTTACGCGCGTGTGCGTGACCTTGTGAACCGTATCCGATAATTGCGATTTTTTTATCCTTCAAAATTTCTTCATTGATGTCTTGGTTGTAATACATTTTAGCCATGTGTAAATCCCCCTAATAAGTTTTGTTTTTATATTTATTGTAAAAGAGATAATTGTGGCGCATCTGCTGACTTTTGCATATCGCGAACGAACGCAGTCGCTCCTGTGCGCGTTAACTCTTTAATACCATATGGACGTACGAGATCGATAAACGCTTCGATTTTCGTCGGATCGCCCGTCACTTGATACGTGACGACGTTTTTCCCGCTGTCGACGATCGTTGCACGGAACGGATCGACGATTGCATTAATTTCGCTACGGAGATGTGGCGGCGCAAGCACTTGAACGAAGGCCAGCTCTCTCATAACGATTGCTTTTTCTGTAATATCTTTTACCGTTAAGACGTCGATTTGTTTTTGCAACTGTTTTACGATTTGTTCCACTTTGCGCTCATCTTCAACGTTGACGATAAATGTCATTTTAGACATTCCTGGTTTTTCAGTGTAACCGACTGTAATGCTTTCAATGTTGAACTGACGTTTCATTAAAAGACCTGTCACGCGATTTAATACACCACTTTGGTTAATAACTGTTACTGTAATTACTCGTTTCATTGACGTTTCACCCCGATCATTTCATTCAATCCTGCTCCTGGTGCGACCATCGGATAGACGTTTTCTAACTGTTTCACACGACAGTCGATTAACGCCGGCTTGTCGTTCGTTAACACTTCTTCGAACAGTTTGCGCGTTTCTTCTAATGTCGATACTTTGTAAGAAGGAATGTTATACGCTTCTCCTAATTTAAAGAAATCAGGTTGAACTTGAATGAGCGATTGAGAATAACGTTCATCGTAAAACTCTTCTTGCCATTGACGAACCATTCCGAGCGCTCCGTTGTTTAAGATGATCACTTTCACCGGGAAGCCGAACTCTTGTAACAGTGACAACTCTTGTGCTGTCATTTGGAAACCAGCGTCTCCGACGACCGTGACGACCGTACGATCAGGTTTTGCAATTTGTGCACCGATCGCTGCTGGAAAGCCGAAGCCCATCGTTCCGAGTCCACCTGACGTTACCCATGAATCTGGATGATTTAAACGGTAATATTGTGCTGTCCACATTTGATGTTGACCGACGTCTGTCGTCACGACAGCGTCTCCACCTGTCACTTCATGAATTAACTCGAGTACTTGTTGCGGCAACATATCTTGCTCATCCTCGTTGTACCAAAGTGGATAATCTGCTGTCATCTCGCTCAATTGACGTGTCCAATCTGTAAAGTCTGCCACTTCGAACGATTGCGCTAATAAACGTTCTAATGCAAGTTTCGCGTCTCCGACGATCGGTACTTCTGTCTCGACGTTTTTGCCGATTTCAGCTGGGTCGATATCGACGTGAATTACTTTTGCGTGTGGCGCAAACGCATCTAAGTTACCTGTTAATCGGTCATCAAAACGCGCTCCGATGTTTAATAAAACATCACAATCATTGATCGCCATATTCGCAGTGTAATAGCCGTGCATTCCTGCCATTCCTAAAAACTGTGGATGGTCGCCAGGAATTGCCCCGAGTCCTAAAAGAGTGCTCGTCACTGGAAATTGATGACGTTCTACAAATTGTAGCAACTCTTCAGTCGCACCGCCGTGCAGTACACCCGCTCCGACGAGCACGA
Organism: Paenalcaligenes sp.; assembly: GCF_030152715.1. Taxonomy (NCBI): domain Bacteria; kingdom Pseudomonadati; phylum Pseudomonadota; class Betaproteobacteria; order Burkholderiales; family Alcaligenaceae; genus Paenalcaligenes; species Paenalcaligenes sp. The sequence goes on along the minus strand of NZ_JASLIX010000143.1, from coordinate 699 downwards.
GTGGACGCTTCGCTTCTTCGAGTAATTTCACTGCTTTTTCAATTTGCTTATAGTTCGGTTCTGTCGTCGGCTGATACCCTGGTAAATTCACTTCGACGTCGAACGCTTCTTCACTACCTTGAAAAATTTCAGTTGCGACGTTTTTCGGGATATCGACGACAACTGGCCCTGGACGTCCTGTCGATGCGATATGAAACGCCTCATTTACGATACGCGGTAAGTCTTCCACCGTCTGTACTTGGTAATTATGTTTCGTAATCGGTTGCGTAATACCGATAATGTCCGCCTCTTGGAAAGCATCTGTTCCAATGACAGTACTCGATACTTGTCCAGTGAAGACGACGAGTGGAATGGAATCCATCATCGCATCTGTAATACCCGTTACGAGGTTCGTAGCACCTGGACCACTCGTCGCAATGACGACACCTGGTTTACGGGAAACACGCGCATATCCTTCTGCGGCGTGAATCGCTCCTTGCTCGTGACGCGCTAAAATGTGGCGGATTGGATTTTTGTAGAGCGCATCGTAAATTGGGAGAACCGCCCCTCCTGGATATCCGAAGATTACGTCTACTCCTTGCTTGTGCAATGCGTCAATTAATACAGCAGACCCATCATACGGCTCAATACGCTGTTGTTCATTCGTTTCATTTTTCGCTGCTTCTGCATTCATATCTTTTCCTCCTCGCTTAGTCCCCA
>NZ_JASLIX010000118.1:0-31523 GCF_030152715.1 Paenalcaligenes sp. | reverse complement strand
GCTAAATAGCAAGCCACAGGCTAAAAAAGCCACTGTTTTTTTCATAAAAGTCTCCTAACTCATAACCAGTTTTAAATGAATTTATTGCGCTTTTTCTGCGCTGGGTTTGCGCCCCAAATAGGATTCAATGACCTTAGGGTTTTCTGCCAGTTCAGCGGCTACCCCCTCTAACACCACATCTCCCGTTTCAATCACATAACCATAATCCGAGGCACGCAAAGCGGCACGCGCGTTTTGCTCTACTAACAAAATAGAGACCCCTTGTCGACGCAAATCACCAATGATGCGAAAAATCTCTTCGATGATTAAGGGGGCTAAGCCTAAACTGGGCTCATCGAGCATTAATAATTTGGGCTTTGCCATCAAGGCTCTACCCATCGCTAACATCTGACGCTCTCCACCCGATAGGGTGCCCGCTTGCTGTTTAGCACGCTCGCGCAGACGTGGAAACAAATCATAAATGGCCTCGCGAGCCTGACGAAAATCTTTATCCCCACGGCGGTAGCGACTGAAAGCGCCAAGCTGCAAGTTATCTTCGACGCTCATTTGGCTAAAAAGCTCTCGGCTTTCCGGCACCAAACATAATCCCTTACCAACTCGATACGCCACACTCTGATGATTGGCTAATGGTTCACCCGCATAAATAATGGAGCCCGTCGCAGGGAGCTGTCCCATGATGGCGCTCAGTAAAGTGGTTTTTCCAGCGCCATTAGGACCGATCACACTGACGATTTCCCCTTCGTGGATCCGTAAATTCACATTACGTACGGCCTCCACCTTGCCATAGGCGATATCTAGATTCTTGACCTCAAGTAACAGCGGTTTTGTCATGCTACATCCCCACCTAAATAAGCGGCTAATACTTTGGGGTTTTCTTGGATTTCTTCGGGTAAGCCTTCAGCGAGCTTTTGCCCAAACTCCATCACCACTACGTAATCGGCTAAACCCATTAAAAAGTCCATATCATGCTCAACCATCAATACCGCCATGCCTTCAGCACGTAAGCGCATCAATAATTCTGCTAAAGCTTCTTTTTCCAGATGACGCAAACCTGCCGCCGGCTCATCCAAAAGTAATAAGTAGGGATCAGCGCATAAAGCACGAGCAATTTCCACAATACGCTGCTGCCCTAAAGCAAGGCTGCCCGCAGCATCATGCATATGTTTAGCCAGCCCTACTCGCTCAATCTGGCGTGCGGCCTCAGCCAAAATGGACGCTTCTTCAGCACGCTCCAGATGTAGGCCAGAGCGGATATAACCGGCTTGCCCCCGTCGATGCGCCCCGAGCGCCACGTTTTCTAAAACCGACATCGTGGGAATTAAACGTACATGCTGAAAACTGCGGCTAACACCTAGTGCCGCAATTTTGCGCGAAGACAAACCATCAATTCTTTGCCCGCGAAACTCAATTTTGCCGCTAGTCAAAGGCAACAAACCCGTTAACAAGTTAAATAGCGTGGATTTACCCGCGCCATTTGGTCCAATTAACGCCGTAATCTGCCCCGTTTTAATGGTTAGGCTCATATTATTATTAGCAACCAACCCCCCAAATTTTTTGGTTACGCCCTCGGCAACTAATAACGGCTCACCCGCTGGCAGTGGTGCTTTTTGAGGTAAAGGGGCGGCTGTTTTTAGCGCGGTAAGATTACGTGCTCGCGGACGTAAAAAAGGAACACGGCTTACCACCACGGGCCACACCCCTTGGCGCGCATACAGCAAACACAAAATAATTAACCCACCAAAAAAGATGGCTTCGTAATTCCCATTTTGTCCAAATAACATAGGCAAGATGCCTTGAAGCCATTCTTTTAGGCCCGTCACCATTGCCGCCCCTAACACGGCACCGCCTAATGTGCTCGCCCCACCTAATAAAATCATAAATAGGTACTCAATACCCATGTTGATCGAAAAAGGACTAGGATTCACAAAACGCTGCATGTGGGCATAGAGCCAACCTGAGACCGCTGCTAATAAAGCCGCATAAATAAAAATCAACAATTTTGAGCGCGCAGTATTCACTCCCATGGCCTCTGCCATGACAGATCCCCCAAACAAAGCACGAATCGCTCGTCCTTCGCGACTATCAAGCAAATTACTCAGCAGCCACATCACCACGCCCACAATCACCCAGATCAGCACGCCAAAGTCTTGGCTGGAGCTCACCGTCCAACCAAACAGTGTGATCGCTGGTAAGTGACTGATCCCACTAAAGCCCCCTAAATTGGGTAAGTTTCCAAAGAGGTAATACAGACTAATCCCCCATGCCAAAGTACCAATAGGCAAGTAATGCCCCGATAGGCGTAAAGTGAGCAAACCTAAAAGCGTGGCAATCAACCCTGTAATCACCAAACCAGCCACCAAGCCTAACCAGGGCGACAACCCCATCTGAGTTGTCAACACTGCCGTAGCATATGCACCAATACCGACAAAGGCAGCTTGCCCAAAAGAGGTCAGCCCCCCTACCCCAGTCAACAGCACCATGCCTAAAGCAACAATGCTGTATAAACCTACATAATTTAATAAAGACAGATAATATTCCGGCAGCACGCGCGGTGCGATCAAAGCACCCAGTACCACCAAAATCAAAGGCATAACAACACGACGATGCATTAGTGTTCCTCATCCAGTGGATTGGTGGTTAAAGACAGCCAGAGTAAAAATGGCAAAACCAGCGTGAACACAATGACCTCTTTGTACTGCGAAGCAAAAAAGGTCGCGTAGCTTTCAATTAAACCCACCATAAAAGCCCCTAGTGCCGCCAAAGGATAACTGCTTAAGCCTCCCATAATGGCAGCCACAAAACCTTTTAAACTAATCAAAAAGCCAGAGTCGTAATACAGGGTGGTAATCGGTCCGATCAATAACCCCGAACAGGCGCCAATTAACGAAGATAAGAAAAACGCCGTGCTACCTGCCATGGTGGTTGGCACCCCCACCAGTTGTGCGCCTTCACTATTAAAAGCCGTTGCGCGCAAGGCTTTGCCATACATGGTGTGACCAAAAAACAAATACAACGCGCCAATAAGCGCAATCGCCACCAACAAGACCAATAAGCTTTGGGCACTAATCATGGCTTCACCCAACATAAAGCTAGCATTAGTAAAAGGCTGAGTGCGGTACCCTTCGGCCCCAAACATCCACAAACCAATACCCACCAAAGAAATATGCAAGGCGACTGATAAGATCAATAAAACCAGCACAGAAGACTGCGCTACCGGCTGATAAATTAAGCGGTAAAGGATCGGACCTAATGGGGCGACCACAGCCAGTGTTAACAAGACCTTCCATCCATCACCAAGGCGGTTAAGATCTATAGCGTTTAGCGTCAGCCATAACACGACAGGCACAGTAAGATGCATCGCTAATACAAAAGGAATACGCCCCAATGCGCGGTGCTTAGCCAGCACCCAGATATCTTTTATACAAACGGCTACCGCACCAGCTGTGAGCAACCACAAGGTCGCAGGTAAGCTTCCCGCTTGAAAAGACGCCATTGTCAGCGCACTAAATGCCACAAAATCCCCTTGGCTCACCAAGATGACACGTGTGACCGCAAAGACTAGTACCAAAGCCAACGCAACTAACGCATAAATGGCCCCAGTGGTTAATCCATCCTGCGTTAAAAATGTCAGGATCGAAAGATTCAAAACCGCCTCCTAAAAACAACTTTTGCTACTATTTTTTTCTATTTCCCCTGATTTTTAGCCAGTAAAAACAGAAGAAAAAATACACATACGAATGTGTATCCAAATACTGCATGGAGCGCGGTTACATGTCAAACTTTAGGCATTAAGTATTACCCCTATATACCGTATCTTTTCACCGTACTGATAACGAAAAAAAACACACTTAGTCATTGATATATAAAGGATTTTTTAGACATAAAAAAACGGGCCTAGTTATTTACCCTAAGCCCGTGTTTTTTCAAGTTTTTTAGCGTTTAAACGAAGGCATCAGCAAAGAAATTTTCTTCGTCTAAACCACGCTGTTCGGTGAAATCCTTACGTGCACTGTCGACCATAAGTGGATTACCACAAGCATAGACCTCATAACCAGATAGGTCACTAAAATCAGCAAGGATCTGATGGTGCACATAGCCTGTTGCCCCGTCCCAAGTATCACCATCCGCCACCTCGGATAATACAGGGGTGTATGTTAACCAATCGTGATTTTTAGCAAAATCCACCACCCATTGATGCATGTATAAATCTTTGAGCTGGCGCCCCCCCCAATACATGCTCACGGGACGCGTATTATTTTGTGCAGCAAGCTGTTCAAGTAGCGCTTTAATCGGCGCAAATCCCGTGCCACTCGCCACAAAAACCATCGGCTTATCCGTATCACGTAAATAGAATGTGCCAAATGGACCTTCTAAGCGTAATAAGGTTTTTTCCTTTAAGTCCTCGTAAACAAATCGGCTAAAAGTACCACCGGTATTACGGATATGCCATTCTAACTGGTTGCTTTCTCCGGGCACCGTGGCCATAGAATAACTACGACGGCTACCATCTTTAAGAATGACCTCGGCGTATTGACCGGGGAAATAATTAAAAGGCATGGTGGGTGGCAAATTCAAACGCACAATAGCAACGTCGTCACTAATCCGATCAATACTCCCGACCCGAGCTGCGGTTTTCTGAATCGAGATCCCTTTTAGCTCAGTGACCTCTGGTGCATGAATCTGTAAATCAGAACATGCTTTGGCACGACAAAATAACGCAAAGCCCTCGTCACGCTCTGCTTGCGTCAATACCTCTAAATCACTATCTGCATGGTCCACCTGACCCGCTAAAACCTTACCTTTACATGTGCCACACGTGCCTTCCCTACAACTGTGGCGTAGCATCATGCCTTCAGCTAAAGCAGCCTCAAGTAATGTTTGATCTTCAGCAACCTCAAAAACCTGCCCTGAAGGTTGCACATCGACTTTGTACGACATCCGTTTTTACCTTTTCAATGCGCTTGGTTTGCGTAAATGGTATATAAAATAAGCCGCCCCACCTAAAGGTGGGAACGGCTTAGTACCGGCTCATTAAGCCTGCTGTTGTTTCAGTAGGTCTAGTGCTACGTCAACAATCATGTCTTCCTGACCTCCCACCATGCGGCGGCGACCAAGCTCGACCAAAATATCCACGGTTTTTAGACCGTAACGCTCAGCAGCGACTTCGGCATGACGTAAGAAACTAGAATATACACCGGCATAACCTAATGCTAACGTCTCACGGTCAACACGAACGGGACGATCTTGCATGGGGCGTACGATATCATCGGCCGCATCCATCAAGGTGTACAAATCCGTACCATGATTCCAACCCATGCGCTCCGCTGCAGCAATAAAGACTTCTAGCGGTGCGTTACCCGCCCCTGCACCCATACCCGCTAAACTGGCATCCACTCGATCGCAGCCTTCCTCTACTGCAACGATGGAGTTCGCTACGCCCAGCGATAAGTTGTGGTGAGCGTGAATCCCTGTTTCGGTTTCTGGCTGCAACACCGCTTTCACGGCACGGAAGCGATCACGCACATCATTCATGTTCATCGCTCCGCCTGAGTCCACAATATAAATACATGTGGCACCATAGCTTTCCATTTTCTTGGCTTCTTGTGCTAGGTTTTCTGGTGTGGTGAGGTGGCTCATCATCAAGAAACCTACCGTATCCATGCCCAGCTCGCGCGCAAAAGCAATGTGTTGGGCCGAAATATCGGCTTCAGTACAGTGAGTAGCTACACGTACCACACGAGCGCCTGCGTTATACGCGTCTTTTAGATCATCAATGGTACCAATGCCTGGTAGTAACAATGTGGCAACTTTAGCGTGCTGAACCTCATCGGCTACCGCTTCAATCCACTCTAAGTCTGTGTGTGCGCCAAAGCCATAGTTAAAGCTAGAACCTTGTACCCCATCACCGTGCGCCACTTCGATACTATCGACTTTAGCTTGATCTAGGGCACGCGCAATACGACGCACGTCTTCAACGCTGTATTGATGACGTACAGCATGGCTACCGTCACGTAAGGTGACATCTGAAATATAAAGTTTTTTCCCTGTGTTCATACTGTTACCCATCACACGTTAAGAATGGATTGCGCCATGCGCTCGGCAGTGGCCAAGGCGGCGGACGTCATAATATCCAAGTTACCGGCATAAGCGGGTAGATAGTGCGCCGCCCCCTCTACCTCGAGGAATACCGAGGTTTTTAAACCACTGAACTGACCTAAACCTGGAATGGTTAAAGGCTGATCGGCAGGAATGCGCTCAAACTGTACTTTTTGTTTGAGACGATAACCAGGCACATACGCTTGAACAGCTGCCACGGTAGCTTCAATGCTTTTTTCTACCGCCGCCTCATCCGCGTCTTCAGACAAAACATATACTGTGTCACGCATAATGACCGGAGGCTCGGCGGGGTTCAAAATAATGATCGCTTTACCTTTGGTCGCGCCACCAATTACCTCAATCGCCTTTGAGGTGGTTTCGGTAAATTCATCAATATTGGCACGCGTACCAGGTCCAGCTGACTTACTTGCAATGGAGGCTACAATTTCCGCGTAGTGAACTTTTGCAACATTGGAAACGGCCGCCACAATAGGAATTGTTGCTTGGCCGCCACAGGTCACCATGTTCACATTAAGCTGATCAATGTGCTCCTCAAGGTTTGCCACCGGCACACAATAGGGGCCAATGGCTGCAGGGGTTAGGTCCACCATGCGAATGTTGGGCTTTAGCTCACGCAAAAACTTATCATTTTTAATATGGGCGCTGGCCGCTGTTGCATCAAAAACGATATCGATGTCTTTAAAAACATCCATTTTGGCAAGCCCTTCTACGCCCTCATGCGTAGTCGCCACGCCCATGCGCTGCGCACGCGCCAAGCCGTCGGAATTGGGGTCAATACCCACCATCGCTCCCATTTCCACGTGCTTGCCGTTGCGTAGCACTTTAATCATCAAATCGGTACCAATATTCCCGGACCCGATGATGGCAACCTTGAGTTTTTTACTGGCACTCATTCCTATTCTCCAGTTTCTTCCGTAATTAAAATTACCGCGGGATCAAGAGGCTCAGCGAACAGTCGCTTCACATCGTCCGCGCGATAACTGATGGCCATGCGCTGGTTGATATAACCTTTATCTGTGATCTCTCCGATCTCGATATTCGGCGCAGAATTTAGCAGTAAAAGACGGCGTGCGTGACGTGACGATGCCTTATTTTCGGCATAATGGCGCTTCATCCCTTTTAACAATGCTTGGCGCACCGCTGGGACTTGAGCCAGCTCATCGGCGTGCATGGTTTCCCCTTCTGGTCCAGCTAGCTCACGCAAAGCAGGGGTTGGGAATGCCAATACTCCGATTTCACTTCGATCGTGCCCACAGATCACACAGTCAGAAACATAGGGAGCCAAAGCACTCACTAGCGCAGGACGCAACGTCCCTACTGACACCCACGTACCTGTGGTCAGTTTAAAGTCTTCTGTGACACGACCATTAAACACAATGCCTTTTTCTGGATGCGCTTCGTCTAACAAATACCCAGCATCACCAATCATATAGAAGCCATCGCTATCAAAAGAGCGAGCGGCTAGCTCTGGATCATTCAGGTATTCGGTAAAGACCGAAGGCCCTTTCACACGCATCTCCAGCTTATCGCCAGAAGGAATAAACTTGATCTCAATCCCAGGAACTGGCAAACCTAAATTACCTGGTTTATCAATACGGAAATGCACGTTCGTTAGTACAGGCGTGGTTTCTGTCGCTCCCCATTCCGAAGTGAAGAACAACGGCGTATCACGCACAGTACTAGCGACTTTATGGATGCGATCCCATGTATTTTGAGGAAGCGCCGCAGCGGCATAGAACAAGGCATCTAAATCAGCAAATAATGCCTCGGCTAACTCTGGGTCTTTCTCGATATAAGGTAACAACACATCATAGCCACGAGGCACATTAAAGAACATCGTGGGGCGTACATACTTAATATTTTCAATGGTACGCTCAATACGACCCGGCATAGGTAAGCCGTCGTCAATATAAAACGAGCCGCCATTACGCAACACCATATTAAAGTTATGGTTTGCGCCAAAAGTATGACTCCAAGGCAACCAATCTAATACTCTAAGTTTTCGATTATCGAGGAAACGCCAGCACTGCGCAATCATCTGCTGATTTGAGCAAAGCATCTTGTGCGTATTGACGACCACCTTTGGTTCACCTGTTGAACCCGAGGTCAACAAATAACGAGCATGGCTCTCACCGGTTAGGGCATAAAACGCCTCCATCACTGCCGGTGTTTCTTTGCTGTTATAGAGTTGATCGATGTGAATAGAACCAGGGATGGCTTCTGGATCCTGTCCGACAATAATCGGACAGGACGGTTTAACACTTAGTAGCGATGGCGCATAGTCTTCACCATGGCTCACAAAAATCGCACCAGGATTAAAAGACTTTAAAATCGCCGTCAGCTTCGTGTAGTCTTTACGACCTTTAGAGTAAGCGACCGACACCGTTCCAATCGGAACCCCCACATGCATAGCTGCCAGTGTCAGCATGGCATGATTTAGGTCATTACTCGAAAGAACGACAAGTGGTTGCGCAGAGCTTAATCCCATATCTAATAACCCCTGCCCCAAGCGCCCCACAATGTCGCGTACTTGAGCATAGGTTAATTCACGCCAACCATCACCATCTCGCTCAGCAAAATAAATGGCATCTGGGGTCTCTTTAGCCCACTTTTCTAGCCATTCACCTACGCAACGCGCATAGGGCCCTAGCGGCTCGGGCGAACGTAAGATAAACCCACCGTTATCTAAATGTTCTACTTCTACACGCGCCGGAGCGAGTTGGCTCTCATCATCGAAAAAACTTTGCACTTCGGGTCTCCTGTTAGTAAATGCACTCGCATCTACTATCTGTTTTCAATCTCTATCGGTGAGCCAACCCCCATAGCCAGACAATGCTGGCTATAGAAAGGGCGACAACCAAAAATAACTTAGATAAATTGACAGCTCACCTCGCCTAAGCGAGTTAAGCGTAGCTGTAAATGATCACCAGCTTGTACAGGCACCATGGGACCCAAGGCACCCGACAACAGCACATCACCGGCTTGCAACGGACGACCGACTTCGACCATCGTACGCGCTAGCCATAAACACGCATCTAACGGGTTGCCTAGACAGGCCGCACCCACACCCATTGCCGCGGTTTGGCGGTTTTTGTTTAACACCATACCTTCGAGGCTTAAATCTAATTGATGTAAACGAGTGGGGTTTTTACCCAAAACATACGATGCCGCCGATGCATTATCGGCTACCGTATCCGAAATAGTGATCTTCCAGTCTTCGATCGCAGAGTCCACGATTTCTAGCGCAGGCACCACATATTCCACAGCACGGATCAGCTCTGCCATCGTGACATCTGCATGGGTAATGTCTTTACCCAATACAAAAGCGATTTCCCCTTCGGCTTTAGGAGCAATCAGTTTGGTGCTATCAATTTCAGCTCCATCTAAATACTCCATGTCCGCAAACAGCATGCCAAAATCGGGCTGATCCACCCCAAGCTGCTGTTGCACGGCCACCGACGTCAAACCGATTTTTCGTCCTACTAGACGCGCCCCTGCATCCAAAGCGCGCTGTGTATTGATTTCTTGGATCGCGTAGGCATCTTCAATAGAAGTAATACCAAAACGCTCAGAAATGGGGCAACAAGGGCGAGCTAAACGGCGGGATTCAGCAATAACACTTGCGGCGGCTTCAATGTTTGATTGATTGGTCATAAATTTCTCCAGACTTAAAATGTACGGGCTAAGCTGCTTCGATATTCGGCTTCTAGCTCATCGACCAGCTCGGCCGCAGTATAAAGCGATTTGATCTGCCCTACACCATGCCCGGCAGACCAAATATGCTTCCAGGCCTTCGTATCGGCCGCCATATTGCCAGAAAAATCAATTTCCGCTGCCTTCGCTACCGAAGGGTCAACTCCAGCTTTCTCTAAAGAAGGAACAAGCCAGTTTGCCATCACGCCACTGACCGATTTACTCGCCACCACGTCTTCCATTTTTGATTCGAGCAACATTTGACGATAACCGTCGGATACCATGCTCTCTTTAGCAGGTATTAAACGTGTCCCAATCAAAACAAAGTCATAGCCTAAAACACGAGCCGCATGAATATCTTTACCATTAGACACCCCACCGGCTAAACCAATCGGCCCGTCCCAGAATTCGCGCACTTCAGCTAAAAAAGAAAAGGGGTTGTACTTACCTGTATGACCACCGGCTCCTGCACAAACTAAAATCAAACCATCTACGCCAGCATCCGCCGCCTTACGCGCCATCGTAGGCGTAATCACATCCGCCATCACCAAACCGCCGTACTCATGCACAGTAGATAACACGCGCTTAGGCGAACCTAAAGCTGTCGTCACAATTGCTGGTTTATAGCGTTTGACAAGCTCCACTTCAGCATCAAAGCGATCATAAGTAGAGTGAACAATCATGTTCAGCAACCAAGGATAGCTTTTGCCTTGGTTTTTTTCAGGACCTAGCTCCGCAGAGATATGCGCTAGCCATTGATCTAGTTGCTCTACCGTACGCGCATTCGGAGCTGGAATACTACCTATAATGCCAGCTTTAGAGCTAGCAATCGTTAGCTCGGGGCTTGAAACTAAGAACATCGGTGCCGCCACAGCAGGTAAGCGCTGTGATTGTAGAAGCTTCAATAATTGGGCTTGCAGTTCGGCACGACTTAGGGTGTTTAGATTCACACTCATTCAGACTCCTGATGGGATTAAGACTAACCAGCGGCTTTACGGATCTCCCAGCCCCCATCACTATGAATAATGTGAGCGGTTGTTAGACCCGAGTTTTGTTTAGAAGCTAATAATACATAATGCCCTGTGTGATCCTCGGGGTTAGCAATTCGTTTTAAAGGCACAGCCTCGGCGGCAGCCTGTTCAAACCCAGGGATTTCATTTAAAGGAACACTACGTTTATTTAAGCCCTCTAGGCTTTTCATTGGTGTGCTGGTTGCACCGGGAGACACCCCATTCACACGAATATCAGGAGCTAGCTCATAGGCCAGTTGGCGAATCATCCCCACCAATGCATGCTTGGCTGTAACATATAAAATGCCACCCCCACCAGCATAAAATGCACTATTAGATAAGGTAAAAATCATTGAGCCTTTGCTCTGTCGCAAAGGCTCAATCGCACAACGCGCTCCTAACAAATACCCTTGCACGTTAACGGCAAAAAGTTTCTGAAAGGATTCTTCCAGCTTCTCCGGCTCGATTCGATCCAAACGAGTGAAATAATCGAATACGGCTGCATTCGCAACAAAGGTGTCTAGACGTCCAAAAGTCTCCACAGTTGTATCAACAGCACGCTGATTATCTTGATAACGAGTTACGTCACCCTGTATGGTTACGACCGCATCGCCCAGCTCCTCTTGGAGCTGCTGCAATGCGGTGGCATCACGAGCCATAACACCGACTTTGGCACCTTCAGCCACATAACGACGCACAATAGCGCTACCAATACCACCGGTTCCGCCTGTGACCAAAGCTACCTGTCCGTCTAGCCACCCCATTGCTATTTCCTTATAAGAACGTGTTGATGTTTTTGCATAAAAGCGTTGCGTTCGGGATCAGAATCTTACGACGCAAGATCTTGAGTTCCCCATCCACACGACGCAATACGTCTTCTCGGCGTGCCGCAATTTCAAAATGCTCATTCAAACCACGGCTGCGTACGCTGAAAATGCAAGAATGCACCACGAACTCGTCTTCGTTTTCGCCAGCAAAAACCTCTACATTAGAAACAATGTGTACGTTTCGGGTAGGTGGGTTTTCTGCCCAAGCGGTAGCTTGCTTAAAACGCTCAACACGACGGGTCAAATCACGTAAGTGGTCATCAAAATACGCCATGTGATCCGCTGAGTACTGGCCTAACTTGTCTTCACGACGACGGTTTTCAATACCAGGCATCCAGTAGTGAACCTCTTCGTGCATCAAAGCCAACCAGTCGTCCCACTGCTCTGTATCAAGCAAACGGGCCTCACGGTACAAAAACGCTTTGACTTCGCGCTCGACTTCTAGCGCAACTAATTCATTTTTTACAGTCATGAAACCCTCCGATTACTTGAGCTTACCGTTATTACGATCAGGCACATCCTTCCAGCTTTCGGACTGGAGCATGTCTTTCCAACGCTGGTAGAAAGCACGGGAGTTCGCTTCGTTAATTTGGCCTTTAAATACGTTGCCAGGCAGCTCGGAGTCAGGTAGGTAAGTGTTCATACCCAACCCAACATAAAGGTCTTGGTAGCGGGTAACGACGCCACGGCTCGTTTTGGTGCAGTATTCCCAGTTCTCACCGTCATCCATTTCAAACACGCCAGTAGGTGAGAACGTCATCATGGCACCACGACGCCAGAGCTCTTTAATACGCTCAGGCGCATTTTTGTTTACGACTACCCATGTATAAAGCTCGATCTTATTGGGACCACGAGGCTGCCACACACGAACCGTGTTCTGACCTGGTAGGAAAGAGAAGTTAGGGAAAATCGTACAAGACGAAATCGCACCTGTTAGCTGCGCGCGGAACTCGCCTAAACGCTCAGCCACTTTGGGGCGTAGTTCGTGCAAGTATTTATTGATTTCACGCTCACCTAAAACGGCCGCGTTACCAATCCCATCGGTAGCAAACTCATAACCATGACCGTTCCAGTTCACAGCATAAGATTCAGGTAGCTCACCTACGTTAACCACAGGGCCGCCGAGCATAGCACGTGCCGCTGAGTCGTGTGTCCAACCACCATGTAGAATATCGCCCACAAAGTTTTCTGCAGCGACTTTCCAGTTACACTCGTAGGTAGAACGGATACATCCACCTAAGAACTCTGTGCCCCCCTCGTCCATATCAAATATCACATCGAGATACCATGTGATTGGACCTAGGTACTCCTCTAAAGAGGGTGCCTCGGGGTCAAAGGTAGCAAAAACCAAACCTTTGTATGAGTCCACTTGTGCAACTTCACGTAAACCGTGCTTAGACTTATCAAAGCCAGACTCTTCATAGGCTTTGGATTCGTGCATACCGCGTAATGCCCCATCAGGACCAAAAGCCCAACCGTGATAGTTACAAACAAAACCACGCGCATTACCGGCCTCGGCAAAACAAACCTTGTTACCACGGTGAGGACAGGCGTTAATCAACACCTTGATGGACATGTCCTTTTGACGCACGACGATCACCTCGTCCTCGCCCATCGTGGTGGTGAGGTAATCACCGGGTTTAGGTAGTTGCGACTCATGGGCCACAAATAACCAACAACGAGCAAAAATTTTCTCTAGTTCTTGCTCATAAATTTCCTGGTCCCAAAAAATCTTACCAGACAAGCGACCTTCTTCCATATTGCAAAGGTTGTCTAAACCTTGCATAACAGGAGTGGTCTCAATGGGTTTTAAGTTGATAACCTTGCTCATAATTCCTCGATAGCAAATCAGATGGAACGACCGATTACGGTTTAAATGGGGCTGCTGTCATCGCTGGCAGCTTCTTCTGCCTCTGCGCTTAGGTCCGCATAAACCTCATCACCTTCTAACTCAACGCGATACGTACGCAAATCGCGCTCACAAGGGAATGTCACTGCCTTGCCACTTGGGATATGGAACTGCCCCCAATGCACAGGACATGTGATGAGGTCATCATCAATATCCCCTTCGGCCAAAGAGGCCGTTGCATGCGTGCAAAGGTCTGCTGTTGCATAAAACGTACCCTCAAGGTTGTATACACAAATATCACCAACCTCTTCGTTGGGTACACGCTTCATTTCGCCGGGAGCTAACTCATCGGCTTTGCATAAAAAAACTTTAGACATTATTTATCTCCGGCGATGAGCTCAAGGAAACCTAGACCGGTAACCCACTCTGGTACAGGTTCATACACAATGACTTCGCCTTTAGGATTAGGAACTGCGGCCATTGCCACAGCAAAAGTACGGATCTCCATGGCACCGTTACCGCCACGACGCAAAATTTCTTCGTTAGAGTAAGAGCAAAGCGCCTTGAGATCGCCATTGACACCATGCTGCAGGATTTCTTTATCGAAGTCCTCGCCCACTTGACCCATTTCTACAGTGCCCACCCAGTGACTAATACCACCGCTACCAATGATGACAACACGCTCGTCCTCATCAAAGGATTCCACCGCTGCACGAATTTGTTCCCCTAAATCCACACAGCGCTCAAAAGAGATAAATGGATCCACACCACAGGCTAGATAAACAGGAATAGAAGGCAAAGTACGACCTAAGGCTTTTTCGGCAGGTTGCACCACAAACTGATGGGGAATCGCAAAACTATGGTCCATCGTAAAGCTACGACCTACGGCCCAGTCAATACGCTGCTTTTCGCCTTCGTTCACAATGTGATTGGCCAAAGCCTCGTGATTTTTAACCACCCCGCGCTCTAGCATAGGTAAGCGCTCGATAGGACCATCCACATCACCCGTGCCAATTAAGTAGCGTGGCAAACAATGTGTTCCAAAAAGAATGTAGTGGTCACAGCCCACAATAATGACCGATGTGGGGTTCAAGTCCGCTAAACGACGCGCACACTCTTCATAGGCGCCCCATACAGCGTCTTGTTGTTCTTTTGGTGGTGCGTCTGGCGACACCAACATTACAGGGTCATGCGGCATCCAAAATCCGCCAACGATCTTACCCATTAGTTGCTTCCTTTTAGAGCGGCAGAAAAACCAGCCGTTTGTTCATCCGTAGCACCCAGTTTTTCTTTGTACAAACGCATGCTGCGGTTAGGTGCCATTTCTTGCCAAAAACCCATGGTTAACATCGCATTGACGCCTAGCTCTTGCATGGCTTTGACATCAAAATTCAACACCATGGCTTTTTCCTCGTCGGTTAAATCAAAACGAGACAAAAAACCCTCGGGGTCTTCACGGAAGCGTTCTTTGGCAGGACGCTCAACCGATAACTGCCACAAAACGCGCTCTAATACGTTACGACTCATAGCCGCCTCACTCAGATAAGAAATCGCGAACTAAGGCCACAAAACGACGTGGCTGCTCGCTCTGCACCCAGTGTCCACAACGACCAAACAAGTGCAAGTCTGCATTGGGAACCGAATTAGCAATCAATAAACCACACTGGGGAGGAACCACCGCGTCTTCACGACCGTGTACCACAAGCGTAGGAGCGGTGATTTTTTCTAACGCGCTGGCAGGGAAACCACGAACAATGGTTGGGCCTTCCTCGTTAGGTTTGGGCAAAAGTTTACGTAACGCATCCTGAGCGCCCTCACGTGCGCTGGCTTTGTAGCGAGCCTCGACCAACGCATCGGTAATCAGACTCTTGTCGTAAGGGAAGAGCTCCATGAGCGCACGCATATTTTCCATGGAGGGCTCATAAACCCAAGCGCCACGTAGGCCGGGAGTTTGTTCAAATTCGCCTGCGGGAGTACCTAGCAATACCAGTTTATCTACACGCTCAGGCGCGAAAATAGCTAAGCCAATCGCAACAGCGCCACCAAAAGAGTTACCAATAAAGGAGGCCTTTTCGATGTCCAGCGCATCCATGATGCCAATCAAATGGTTAACCCATAGCTTGATGTCGTATTTTGTACCTTCTTTGAACTCGGTAAAGCCAAAACCAGCGATATCAGGCACGATGACACGCCATTTATCAGAAAACTCGGGCATGGTTTTTGCCCAGTTCGTCCAGCCAGATACACCTGGGCCAGAACCGTGTAGTAAGAACAGGGGAGCACCCTCGCCTGCTTCGTGATAATTGGTTTGATGGCCTGCTGCAAGTAGAGTCTTTCCTACGCCTTCCATTTGACCTCCGATATTTTTAAGATACAGATACGTATGTGTATTTTAAGGACTCAGGTTTACACCTAAAACTATGGTTAATACCTATATATAACGAACTTCAATTACCTATATTACACAAGAAAAACAAAACATGCACTACTGTATGTTCAACAAATGAACAGGGTTTATACGTACAATAGTGTCATTTTTAGCAGAAATTGAATATGATTAAACACCAAACCAAATCCTGTTTGGTCTTGATAAATCAATAACGAAAGAATTAACTCTGACTATGTCGACTCGCCCTACCCTTACCCGGGAAGACTGGATCCAAGCCGCTCAGCGCATGCTTATCAAAGGCGGCATTGATACCGTACGTATTGATAACCTTGCCAAAGAGCTCAATATTACCCGCGGCAGCTTCTATTATCATTTCAAAAGCCGCGAGGATCTTCTACAAAGTCTGTTGATCAATTGGCGCGCTCGCGCTACAGAAAACATCATTCAACAGCTAGGTAGCTCGCCGTATTCCCCCAGCGAGCGTCTCCAACAGCTTTTAAGCTTACCTTTTCGCGGAAATGCCGCTCGCGAAGCCGCCGCATTTGAGATTGGTATTCGGGGATGGGCCAGACGCGACCCACTCGCTAGACAAGCCATGGACGAAGTCGATAGCCATCGCTTGCGCTATATAGAAAGCGTACTCAAACAGATGGGATACAAAGACCAACAGGCTCATGACACAGCCTCGCTGATCTATGCATATCAACTAAGTATTTCCATTGTGCTGCCCAACCTGCCGACCGCTGAACGTTTTGAGCAACATCAGCGCATTATTCAGCAATGGCTCAATGTTCCTACTGACTAATCCAATACTATAGCGCCGTCTGCGTCAGCAGCTTGCTGACGCATAAAAGCTTTTAACGTTGCTCTAAAAGCGTGAGCATGCGGTGAATCACTATCACTACGCCAACTACAAACTACTGGTATAGGCTCAACCTCGACCAAGCAGGGCAAAGCACACAACTCTTTTTTCTGAATCGCCCCTGTGAACCATAAACGCGGCACAAAAGCCGTGCCTGCTTTGTGACGTACAAACTGTTCTATTGCATCTCTGCCAACAAGCTGGTGCACAATACCGTTCTGTATTTTTTCTTTTTTAAGCAACGAGCGTAAAACAAGATCCAGGGGTGACTGTGGCTGTGTGGTAATCAACGCCCCCTGTCGCACCACTTCATCCAAGCTAATAGCTAAGGGTAATTGTGCAGGCGGCAAAGCCACCCACGCCATGGGCAACCGTGCCACGACCATGTTGCGCAACCCTCGCTGCCGCTCCAAGGCCGCAAAACTCACTATCATATCCACAGCTCCAGCCTGTAGCTGCTGATGCAGAAAAGCCGTACTGCCTAAAGAGACTTGTATCTGGGTTAAAGGGTGCAAGCTTGCCAAAAAAGGCAAAAATGTCGGCAACCAAACTGTAGCTAGCTCTTGTTTTATCCCTATTTTTAGCGTTTCTGCTCCTAACGGTTTTTGCTCAGCAACAACTTGCCTTAGCTCTGATTCGGTAGCTAACAGCTGCTTGGCATACATCAGTAGCATTTGACCCGCTGGAGTTAAGCGGCTGTCTCGAGCTGTACGTTCAAATAAGGTTTGCCCTAAGTCCGCCTCTAGGGTTGCTATGCGCCCAGATATCGCTGCCTGAGTTAAACCCAGCTCAGTAGCGGCCGCTCTAAAGCTTCCTAAACGCGCAATCACCAAAAAAGTATCTAAAAATCGTAAATTCATTGCCTTATCCTAGGGCTTTTCCCCAGAGCTTTTTTGCTTTGATTCGAGCTAACATCAATTGGCCGAATGGCGCACACAACATATCCACACAATATAAGCTGAAAAAAGGAGACAATCCATGCAGCATATCCGTATCCAACCTGGGAAACCGTTAGCCGAACAAGCAGAAATCGGTCATAACCGCTGGCACCCCGATATCCCCGAACTCACCAGCGTTAAGCCCGGAGAGGAAATCATACTGGAATGTTTAGACTTTCTGGATGCTCAAATTAAAGATAACGATAGCGCCAATGATGTCCGAGACGTGGACCTAACGCGCGCGCACCCTCTTACCGGCCCTGTTCACGTCGAGGGTGCTGAGCCTGGCGATATTCTCGTCGTTGACCTACTAGATATTAACTATGTCACCCCCATTGGCTTTTCTGGTGTTTTTTCCAAAGAAAACGGGGGGTCTTTTCTCGTTGATCACTTTCCTGAAGCCGATAAGGCAATCTGGGATCTCAGAGGAAAATTCGCTACCTCTCGCCATATCCCCGGCGTACGCATTGGTGCTATGCTTCACCCAGGCCTAATCGGTACCCTACCTTCACACGAGCTGCTCCAAGAGTGGAATCGACGCGAAGACGTACTCGTAAAAAAAGGGCAAGCCAACCCCCCTCATAAAGACACCGCTGTTTTACGCGGGGTATCTGGGGCTGAGTTTGACCGTATGGCAAGCGAAGCGGCACGTACCGTACCTCCACGTGAGCACGGTGGCAACCTCGATATCAAAAACCTCACTGTCGGCACCCGCATTTATTTTCCTGTGTATGTCAAAGGCGCAGGGCTATCTTTAGGGGACCTGCATTTTTCCCAAGGCGATGGGGAAATTTCCTTCTGTGGAGCCATTGAAATGGATGGCGCTGCCCATTTAGGCTTTGACCTCATTAAGGGCGGCATGGCCAAATACGGCATCACCTCTCCCATTTACGTTCCTGGTCGCCACGATGTGCGTTACGACGAATGGCTCACCTTCACTGGCATCAGTGTTGAAAACGAGGTGAACCACTACCTCGACGCGACAGTTGCTTATCGCCAAGCTTGTTTAGCCGCTATTGACTACATCACACGGGTGACGGACCTAAACGCAAGCCAAGCCTATATGCTGCTTACCGCCGCTCCCGTCGAAGGGCGTTACGGCGGTGTAGTAGATGTCCCCAACGCTTCGGCCTCCTTAGCATTGCCTACTGGTATTTTCGACACCGACATCTTGCCTCAAGGAGCCCTTAACGACGCGGCACATTTTGGTCGCCCCGGGGTTCGCTGCACATTAAGCTAATGATCACGCATGCCTAGGTCTAGCACCTAGGCACCTTCAACGAGAATATCTTTATGCCTATTTACGATTACACCTGCTCCTCTTGTCACGCTGTAACCACACGCTTTTTACCCGTAGCCAAACGACATAGCCCAGGCCCCTGTGCGCACTGCGATAACGACGCCCTACAAATTCAAATCAGTGCCCCTCGTAGCCTTTATATTAAAGGCAGTCCTCAGCGCGCACTCACGCCACAGCAACAGCTCGCCGGTGTTAATGTCGAAGGTCCTGGCACCCAAAAAGGCATTCGCAGCTCGGTGTTGCATAACTGCAAAGGCCCCAGCTGTTCCGTTTGTGCTGCCGCGTAATTTTTTTTACGTTTAAATCACGTATCATAAAAGCACCTACCGTTTTTATTGGTGCTCGTCTATGTCATTTCAGGCCATTATCTTTGACTGCGATGGGGTGCTCGTCGACAGCGAGCCCATTCGTTTAAATCTATTACGTAAAATGCTAGCAGATCTGGGGTGGACGCTCAGCTACGCAGAATGCCAACATCTATTTTTAGGTAAATCCACCCAAGAAGAAATCGACTACATTCAACAACACTTAGGGCAAAAGCTAGATGCAGAATGGATAATGGCTTATACCTTGCGCCGTAATCAAGCGCTACGCCAGCAAGTTATTGCTGTTCCCGGTATTCACTCCTGCTTGCAAATATTAAAAAAGCACTGGCCTGAGCACCTCGCTTGTGCTTCAGCAGCAGAAAAATCAAAAATTCTGCTACAACTGGATAAGGTTGGGTTAAGTTGCTATTTTCAAGGAAAAATCTTTAGCGGGGTCGATACCCCTCGCAATAAACCCTACCCCGATGTGTACCTACGCGCTGCCGAGGTTATGCATACGCCCGCTACCGCGTGCGCCATCATTGAAGATAGTGTGACAGGCATTACGGCTGGTGTGGCCGCCGGAGCCACGGTCTTTGCTTACTGCCCGTCATCAGAAAACCCACACCCTTTACTCGAAGCCGGAGCACACTATACGTTTAGCCAAATGCAACAATTACCCGACTTATTGCTTAGGTGCACTAGCAAAAATGATTGATTAGCGATTAAAATTCGCACCATTGGTGCAGCGCACCGTATTTTTAATCAGCTCACGCAACCAACCGCGTGGGCTTTTTTACTACTTCTACGGATCAATAATGCGACAGGGCTCTTTTCATTATCCATGGTTTAAACGCGAGGATACCGATGCGTTTTTTGCCTTATTCCAAAACAATATAGCCAACTTCATTGTGATTGCGCTGGCCATGTTAGGCATGGGATTTAGCCAAGACATCGTTTTTGGTAAGGTCCTGCCCGGTGCCGCGATAGCGGTGATGACCGGTAACTTTTACTACGCATATATGGCAAAGCGGCTGGCTACGCGTGAGCAGCGTGCCGATGTCACAGCCCTGTCTTATGGCATTAGCACTCCTGTTATGTTTGTGTTTTTATTTGGTGTATTACTGCCCGCTAAAAACATCACCGGAGATGCAGATCTTGCATGGAAAATCGCCGCTGGGGCCTGCTTTTTAAGTGGTCTAATCGAGGTTCTCGTATCTTTTACTGGCCGCTGGATGCAACGTAACCTACCACGTGCCGCTATGCTAGGGGCTGTTGCTGGTGTAGCCATCACCTTTATTGGTGGTGAGATGCTCTTTAAAACCTTTGAAATGCCTATTTTAGGCTTGGTAGTGCTTGGCATTATTATTGTGGGGATTATTGGTCGGGTCGTCATGCCTTTTCGCTTATCTCCCACATTTTTTGCCATTCTAATCGGTACAATTTTAGCTTATACCCTACGCCAATCCGACCCACAAAACATTCAAAATGGGCTTAGCCACTTAGGTTTTTATCCCCCGCTTTTGACCACTGCCGCTTTTGATGGAATGGGTTTATTATTTACCACCATGGTTGGGGTATTAACGGTGGTATTACCCATTACCTTGTATAACGCCATTGAGACCATGAACAACGTTGAAGCCATGAAAGTCTTAGGCGATGAATACGACGTACGGGAATGCCAAGCGGTGGATGGCGTTGGGACCATGCTTGGTGCTTTGTTTGGCGGTCTATTTCCCACAACAGTCTATATTGCTTCGGCTAGCTCTAAATGGATGGGTGCAGGGCGCGGATACAGTATTGCAAATGGTGTGGTTTATATTTTAGCGACGACCTGTGGGCTTATTGCGGCAATGGCCGCGATCATCCCTGTTGCTGTGGTTTCCCCTATTTTGGTTTTTGTGGGGATTTCAATGGTAGCGACAGCTTACCAAGCAAACGCCAAACGCTATTACCCAGCAGTAGCCATAGCAATGCTGCCCTACTTTGGTAACTATCTGATGACGCGATTCGGCAATAAAGCAGGAGAAGTCGTAGAGGGGATCTCAAGCGGCATTATTCCACTGGGCCAAGGTGCTATGTTTACGGCCATGATGTTTGGGGCGATGACAGTATGTGTGATTGATCACAATTTCCGTCGAGCTGCTGTCTTTAGTTTTATTACTGCCTTTTTAGCCTTTATTGGTTTAATACATGCCCCTAGCTTGGGGTGGAACGCAGCCCCAGAATTCAGCTTAGGCTATGTTATTCTCGGCTTATTTTTCTTATACTTTACTTTGGTAAAGCCCACTATTCTGCCCGCACCACCGGCTTTATTTAGCTTACGCAGTGACGACGACCAACCACAAAGCCGTCCTCGCTAACGTGTCATTAAAGGTCGTTTTTTAACGACCTTTTTGTTTTCCTACCTATCTGCCTTATAGTCATAAGAACTAAACTAACGGGAGAGATCATGCTTAGCCCCGCCGTACTCATCGTCCTGATTTTGCTTATCACCATTGGGTTATTTCTGTTTGGTCGCTGGCGGCACGATATTGTAGCCATTATTGCCCTCTTGTTATGTACGTTCTTAGGCCTGGTTGACCCCAAAGACACCTTTATGGGGTTTAGTCACCCAGCGGTAGTCACGGTTGCTTGTATTTTGATTCTCAGCTACGCGTTGCAGCAAACAGGGGTTGTCGATGCTCTAGCTCACCGTGTGCTCCCTAAAAAAGGCTCGCCCACCATTGCCTTGCTGACGCTTACAGCTTTAGGCGCTTTTTTATCAGGCTTTATGAATAATGTAGGTGCTCTGGCCTTACTCATGCCGGTGGCTCTACAGATGGCCAATCGTTATCAATTAGCGCCCGGCCAAGTCCTGATGCCACTGGCTTATGGCACGATTTTAGGCGGGCTAACAACTTTGATTGGTACCCCCTCTAACTTGATCGTCTCTAGCTTTCGTACTCAAACTTCGGGCTCAGGCTTCCATATGTTTGACTTTAGCCCCGTTGGCGTAAGCGTAGCCATCATTGGTATTTTATTTATTTGTCTGCTCGGTTGGCGCTTCATTCCGGTACGAGAGCGCGCGGGCAAAGATTCTTTTGATACCGGCGCGTATCTTACCGAGGCCCGTGTCCCCGCCGAAAGTAAAGCCATAGGGATGCGTCTGGGCGAAGTCCAGTCCACGCTAGATCAAACAGATAGCCAAATTCTGGGTTTAATTCGTAAAGACATTCGTCTCAATGCCCCCAACCCAGCACTAAGCCTAGTAGAAAATGATGTACTTCTTATCGAAGCCGATCCAGAAGCCTTAGCCAAAAATCTCGATGTGCTAGGCCTCGTATTTAATGAGGACAAAGCCCCCTCCACCCCTCCCGAGGAGCTACCCGCGGCACAAGCCACCGAAGCGAAAACATCAGCCAATGGCGATAAAACTAAAGAGAAAAAAGAAAAAGGCAGTTATTCCAATGAGCTCTCTGAGCTCGCTATTTTGCCAGGGTCTCCGCTTATTGGACGTAGTGCCGCTGACTTACGTCTGCGCTCTTTATATCGAATTAACTTACTCGCTATTTCTCGTCAGGGTACTCGCTCTAGAACGCGTCTTAAACAAACCCCCTTACGCATTGGGGATGTGCTGCTCTTACAAGGCGCAGCCGAAAATGTGGCCGATTTTGCCTCGGTAGGCGGATGCGCTCCCCTCGCAACCCGTCCTTTACGCGTTCCCGATCGCCAAAAAATGCTGCTATCGGCTGGTATTATGCTGTTGAGTGTCATACTCGCCGCCACAGGGCTGGCTTCGGCTGCAGTAAGTTTTATGTTTGGTGTGCTCTTACTGTTACTGCTTAATGTGATTGCGATCCGCAATGTTTACCAAGCGGTAGACTGGTCAGTGATCGTTTTACTTGCCGCGCTGATTCCTGTCGCACAAGCCATGGAAAGCACCGGAGCCGCCGCATCGATTGCTACATTTTTATTAGATTATGTCGCACAGGGTAATACCATGTGGGCGCTTGTGCTTATTATGGTGGCCACCATGGGGCTATCTGATCTTATGAATAATGCCGCTACCGCTGCCGTCATGAGTCCTGTGGCCATTGGCACAGCGCAACAATTAAGCGTCAACCCCGATACCTTTTTAATGGCCGTAGCCATAGGGGCCTCCTGCGCTTTTCTTACCCCCATTGGTCACCAGAACAATACGCTTATTTTAGGTCCCGGCGGTTTTAGGTTTGGAGACTACTGGCGCATGGGGCTGCCACTCGACATCTTACTTGTGGTTAGTACTATCCCTTTACTGCTCTACTTTTGGCCCCTCTAGCTGCTGCACCAGTGCCACGATGGCCTGCTCCCGACGCGCACTCGGCAAGTGACGCGGGTGCAGGGAGGACCATTCAGGGTGAGCCCGGGCTTGCTCTATGGCATCGGGCAAAGGCCCGGAGCGCCAATTAATTGGTGTGCTCTCCTCGGAAAGCGAACCACTATCTAAGGCGATCTGTGCCCGAGAGATGGCAATAGGAGCTTGCGCGGCATGCCCACGCTGCGCTAAAGCATGAATAAGCGCAATTTGGCGTAAAGCCAATACTCGAATCACACTATCGTCTACTGTGAGCTCCGTTTCGCCACGCCACTTGCCTATTAAGCGCTGCCCCCATTTATCTACCCCCTGCCAAATCCCACCCGCCGCCGCCCCAATCAATGTACCAGAGCCTAAGCTTAAACCAGCTGTTAGTAGATCAAACGTTGCTCCTGCCATCGCCCCAGCAGCTACCCCCTTCCCAACCTGAATACCGAGCTCTTTTAGCACCTCGGGATGAAATAAATCCGTTTCCCAGCGATAGCCCTCTAGAGCAATATGATCGGGCAAGTAGTCACGTGTGGTGAAATTAAAACGCCGCAACAAAGCTTTAACACAAGCTTCTTCTCGCAAGCGAATTGTTTCATGCAAGGTTTGAACATTTTGCTCCAAAAGGGCTTTTTGCGAAGGACTGGTCAAGCGCCACGCCGCCACATCCACTAAGAGCTCGGCTAACAACCGCCAAGCATCTTGCATGCGTTGTTGACGCTGCTGCGCCACATCCACACTTAAGCGCTGCAACTGCTCACTATGTGCCGCTGACACCAGCAAAGCCAGCTTTTCGTAAAGCAATGCCTCGCCATTTAACGCCGGCGCTACTGTATCAAACTCTGCTAGAGCATGTAAGCCTAAATGCGCAAGCGCCGTACGCCATTCTTCTATCCGTTGCTCAGGACTACGCGTGAAATTTAATACAGGTAATAAGGGCTTACCACACTGGGCCAACACACGTATTTCATCCTTGTGCTTAGCAAGCACAGGATCTCGTACATCAATCACATATAAACCGGCATCGCTTTGTAAAAGTTGGCGTAATACCCGAGCCTCTTGTTCAAAACGCTCATTCGCTTCCGGCGTTTGTAAGAACAAGGCAATGCGTTCGGGCTCATCCATTCGCCCTTGCTCGTTAGTTAGACGCTGCAAATAATCCAACAACGCCATACTGTCTTCCATACCCGGCGTATCAAACAGTTCGATTAATGTCTGATCAGCGATTTTTAAACGCACTCCCTCTACATGACGCGTTGTACCTGGGCTATTACGTACCTCGCCAAAATACGTATCCCGCGTCAACGTGCGCAGTAACGATGTTTTCCCCGTATTGGTGTGCCCCACCACAGCAAGTTTTAAAGGAGCAAGAGTGGTTTCGATCATGATGAGCTTAACTCGAAAAGCAACGGTTCTGAATGAGTATAAATAGCATAAAAACCCGCTTTCTTTAATCGTTCATACCACGACTCGCGTCGATCAGGCTTTTCGCCATGTTGATTGTCTTTAGCATTTAATAAATAAATAGAGCAATAATCCGCATACGTAGCTAGCTCTGCTAACCATGCCACTACCCCCCGATCTGGCGTTTGCTCCGCATCCACACACAATACTAAATGCGTTACCGGGTGCTGAACTAGTGCTGTTAATAACTGATGGCGCTGCTCACGGCTATCCACCACTCCCTCGTCTCGCCACCTATCGGGCAACATAAAAGGAGGCCAAACCTGATCGGATGGTAACTCGATTCCTATCACTGCCGTCGGTGCAAGCAAAGCGGGGCGTTCTTGCACCACCTGAGCCTGCGGGACCTGATCCTCACCAGCTATCGCATCCACACCCACATATTCCGTTTGCGGTTGCAAGCGAGGCTTAAGCTCTGTAATCCCTGGTAACGCACCTAGCTCAGATCTTCGCCGCTGTGCGCGCCAAAGCATAAATATGCAGACAAACAACGCCATCAATCGAGGCAACATGCCATATACCACCAAGCAGCCTAACAGCCACTGGGACCATTGCACCTGTGCGCTCATAGGTAAAAGCGTACTGCCATCACTTTGAGCAATCACCGCCATTTCTGGCATAGCAAAGCCTAACTGCTGCGGCAACCACCCAACCAGCTGCACCCACGCCACAAAATGGCTCGGGGTCAGCAATGTTGTCTCCCAAGCAAAGCTATACCGTTTTGCGGTAAGCAAAAGTACCAGCATGACCGCCGCCGCAAGCAACGCTAGCAGCCACAAAACATGGTTGAGTAAGCCAAAACGCCAACGTAATGAGGCTTGTTGCCCCCATAAGCTGAGTAAAGCACGTAACATCAGAGCTTGATCCGGCCCGCGAACAAAACGCTGACTTAACCACATGGTGATATGCCCCACCACAAAGCCGCGCCCCTCTTGGTGTGGCTGCCACCAAAACGAAACGAGCCAGAGTAACAAACTCAAGCTTGGCGCCCCTAATAAGGCTACCCAAGCCAATAAAATATTCACAGAGCCATGAGGACGACTCAAAGCACCAGCCGCCATCCCTAGGCCGAGCAATATAAATATCACGCCTAAAACTAACACACAGCCACGTAACCAGCGTAATACCTGCTGCTGAACCAACAACCAACCTAAACGTTCCCCTAAATAGCACGCACGACGCAAAACCCGCTGTGTAAAATCACCGCCCGCCGCCACCACGCGGCGCACCTCTGCTGTGTCCTCTATCGGCCCCCACTGACTTTCCTTTAAGCGAAGGGCCTCTGCAAGCCAATAGGCGGAAGAAACATCAACGTCTTTCATCGCTACAGCAAAACCGGCGCATTCGACAGCACATCTGCTGTGTGATCACCCTCGGGGGCATGCTTTTGTAAGATTTGCTCTATATCATCTACAGCCGCTAATAAGCCCTCTATGTAATCCCCTTTAGCCAAACGCGCTTGCAAACGCACACAGACTTGCTGCCATTGGGCTGAACTTGCTGTAATACCTCGGTCTGCAATGATTTCTATGGCTCGTTGATCTAAGGCTAAATACAGCAATACCCCACTATTAAGCGGAGTATCCCATACGCGTAAACGGCCATAGACTTCCAATGCTCGATAATGTGGATGCTTTTCATGTTTAGGCATCACAGCCTCAACCGCCAAAACTAGCTCACCCGTATGTGTGCTTTCACTCTGCTTAATACGCTCTGCCACATGAGCCAGTACTTCCTCATCAAAATGACGACGTCGTAGCCATTGGCCTTCAAGAGCAGCAATACCGGTAATTTGTTTGATTTTTTTCATATCCGCTCCCTACCAGCTTCCTGAGGCACCGCCGCCGCCGCTACTACCACCGCCGCCGCCACCAAAGCCGCTACCCCCACCAAAACCGCCACCGCCGCCACCGCCAAATCCCCCACCAAAGCCACCACCTAAACCACCAATTGCGGCGCCTCGGCGTGAGGCTCGCCCTGAGTTACCTCTTCCTCCGGCACCAAATGCTTTACCAATAAGAGATAAAACAAACGCTACCACAGCGCCTACCAGCGCCAAAGGCACACTCCAAAATACAAAGAAGCTAAATAAGCCAATAATTAAGGCCGCCGCCACTGGTGGCAACACAAAAGAAAAAAATGCCAATGGCAATAAAATAGCAATCGGGCCTTCCTCGTCAGTATCTACCTGACTGGATTTGATAGGCGGAGGAAGCGGTTCTCCTTCGACCAGACCCATGAGTTTTTCTACACCGGCATTAATACCCCCGACATAATCCCCCTGTGTAAAAGCGGGGGTAATAAACTCACGAATAATACGGCCCGCCTGTAAGTCTGTCACCGCGCCCTCGAGCCCATAGCCCACCTCAATACGTAAGCGCCTATCGTCTTTAGCGACCACGAGCAAAATGCCATCATCCACTTTTTTACGACCAACTTTCCATTGGTCATAAACCCGACGGGTGTAAGAGTCAATGCCCTCCGTACCAGTGGTTGACACCACCAACACAAAAATCTGCGCCCCTTTACTTTGTTCAAAAGCTTGGAGCCGCTGTGTCAGGGCTTGTTTTTGTGCAGAATTAAATGTGCCCGTGGTATCGACTAACCAACTATCAAGTTTAGGAATAGGCTGGTCTTTAGCCCAAGCTGGCCACGCCATACTCAGTAACGCCACTAACCATATACTCACCAGCCCTCGCCAAAAGGGCTGTCGCTCAAAAGCCAAAACCATAACTATTCCTTTTCCCTATTAGTTTGTCGCCCCAGCAGGTAAATCAAAACGCACCTCTGGGTTACGCGTGATTTCGTCCTGACGATCTACACCGTAGTTCTCTTTGACCTTATAACCAAAAACCTTAGCTGTAATTACCGTAGGGAACTGGCGAATGTATAAATTATATTCTTGGACCGCCTGTACAAACCGACCTCGCTCGGTCGCGATTCGGTTCTCTGTACCCTCGAGCTGTGTCATAAGATCACGGACTAAGCCATCGCTTTTAAGCTGAGGATAGTTTTCTGCCACCGCCATTAAACGTGATAAAGCCGAAGAGAGCTGGCCTTGGGCTTGGGAGAATTTTGCCATGAGCTCTGGGTTATCCAAATCATCGACTTTTAAATGAATTTGCCCAACCTTGGCTCGAGCTTCTGTCACATCAGTCAATACCGTACGCTCATTAATCATATATGCATTGACTGAACTCACAAGCTTGGGCACCAAATCCGCACGACGCTCATATTGGTTTAAGGTCTGCGACCAAGCCGCCTTAACTTGCTCATCTAAACGTTGAATTTCATTATAGCCACAGCCACTTAACACCAATGCAACTAGGCTCAACAACAACCATCGTAAATACTGTTTCATTTTTTTCGCCTCAAAATCAAAGCACAAAATAGCTCAATCTTCGCTTAGGTTATACGGGCTCTGTGTCGGCGGCAAGCCAAAAAAAGTGAATAAACATTGTTTTTATGTCCTCCACTTACCTTTATCGTTATAATAAAAAACTCACGTAGCACGCCAATCGTTGCGTTTTCATTTCTACGCAGGCCTTCCTGCGATGGCATATTCGCCTTCAACCTCATTCTGTCAGCCTAGATTGGTATTACGATGACGTAATAGGCTAGTCGCTGGAAATACCTTGAATACCTCTATTACTTTTGCCGCATTATCATTGGCAGACCCCTTATTGCGTGCGATTCGCGATACGGGTTACGATGCCCCCACTCCTATCCAAGCCCAAGCCATCCCACATGTGCTACAAGGCAAAGACGTGCTTGCTGCCGCCCAAACCGGCACCGGCAAAACGGCTGGTTTTACCCTGCCTATTTTGCACCACATCCTAACGCAGCCGCGCCCCACTCAACAGGCAGGCAGCCCTCGAGCATTGATTTTGACACCTACGCGTGAGCTCGCCGCCCAAGTAGAAGCTTCGGTGCGTCTCTACAGTCAATACACACGTATCCGCTCTTTGGTGTTATTTGGTGGCGTCAATATTAATCCACAAATACAAGCGTTAAAAAAACCTATCGATATTGTGGTCGCCACACCTGGTCGTCTTTTAGATCATTTAGGACAAAAAACCATCCAACTCAAAGATGTGGAAACCGTCGTACTGGACGAGGCCGATCGTATGTTAGATATGGGCTTTATTCGGGATATTCGACGCATCCTGAAACTCATCCCCAGTCAGCGTCAAACTCTGCTCTTTTCTGCTACCTTTTCCGATGAGATTCGAGATCTGGCACGTAATGCCCTACATGACCCTGTCGAGATTTCCGTTGCCCCACGCAACACAACATCGGAACTCATTTGCCAACAAGTGGTTTTTACCGAACAACGCCACAAGCGCGAACTGGTCAGCCATATCATTCGCCAAAGCGGCTGGCATCAGGTTTTGGTTTTTTGTCGCACCAAACACGGAGCAAATCGCCTTGCGGAAAAATTAAGTAAAGACGGTCTTAGCGCCGCCGCCTTACATGGCAACAAAAGCCAAGCGGCGCGCACACGCGCTTTAGCAGGATTTAAATCCGGAAAAATTGCAGTACTTGTAGCCACTGACATCGCAGCTCGCGGGTTAGATATTGAGCAGCTCCCCTATGTGATTAATTTTGAGCTACCCCAAGTTGCAGAGGATTATGTGCACCGTATTGGCCGTACCGGTCGAGCTGGTAGCGAAGGGCGAGCCATTTCACTGGTAGATCCATCAGAAAACCGTTTGCTTAAAGCAATCGAGCGCCTGATTCAACGTACTATTGAGCCCATCACCATCGAGGGCTTTACTCCTCCCGACTTGCCCGAGCCCCCTGTTAACCGTCCCCCCGCACGTAATAACCCCCGTGCCAAAACATCAACCACCAAGCGCCGCCCCCGCAAACGCACACCAGCAGCTAAACGCAGCTCTGGTACAGCGCCAATCAATCTAAAATAACAACTAAACATACAGAACTGTTTGTTTATTTCCGTATAATC
The DNA here is from genome assembly GCF_030152715.1 of Paenalcaligenes sp. Taxonomy (NCBI): domain Bacteria; kingdom Pseudomonadati; phylum Pseudomonadota; class Betaproteobacteria; order Burkholderiales; family Alcaligenaceae; genus Paenalcaligenes; species Paenalcaligenes sp. Next base: position 1,479 of record NZ_JASLIX010000118.1, on the reverse strand, counting down.
CATAACCTTGGGCTATGATACAGACATAGCCCGAACAGTTCTGTTTGGCCAGTGCCAATTCACCTACTAATAAGATAAGGAGAGATGGATGACAACCCTATTTGATCCTAAAAAAACAGCGATCTTATCGCTACACATGGTCAACGATATTGCCTCCCCAAAAGGTAAGTTTGGTCCGATGTTTGGTGAGCAAGTCGTTGCTCGAGATGTTGCCAATCAAGGAAAAGCCTTAGTGGAGTACGCTCGTTCGCAACAGATCCCCGTTATCCACGTAGCCGTACGCTTTCAGCCTGGACACACGGATCTGGTAGCAAACTCACCTTTGCTTACTATTGTTAAAGAGATGGACGCTTTAGTAGAAGGCACATGGGGTGCTGATTTTATTGATGAAATTCAACCCCTAGATGGGGAAACCATCATCACACATCAACGTGTGGGTGCTTTTCAAGATAGTCAACTTCATCAAAGCCTCCAGCAAAAAGGCATCGAACATTTGATTTTATTTGGTGTTGTCACCAACAACATCGTCGAACACACAGCTCGTAATGGGGTAGACTACGGTTATTACGTCACAGTGGTAGAAGACTGCTGCGCCGCCCCCACCCTAGCGGTTCACCAAGCCTCTATAGAAAACATGCGCCTCGTCGCAGATATCAAAACCCTCGCCGAGATCACTTCCTCTTAACCCTCTAAGGCCCGTAAGATTCCCTAACGGGCTGCTATCTTTTCACCTCATGGTAAGTAGGCGCTAACCATAACAAAACACCATCTCGCTTAGTTTTTCTTATACGACGGAACATTGTATCCAAACCCAATATCAGGGAAAATAACTCTATTCTTATTATCTAAAGCGGCCTTATATCGCCGCCATTTTTTTCTACACAACTCATGTCCAACATCGCTAAAGAAGTCGCCAAGCGTCGTACCTTTGCTATTATTTCTCACCCGGACGCGGGTAAAACCACCCTGACAGAAAAACTGCTCTTATTTGCGGGCGCTATCCAAATTGCTGGTAGCGTAAAATCTCGTAAATCTGATCGCCACGCCTCGTCAGACTGGATGGATATAGAAAAGCAACGGGGGATTTCTGTAGCATCGTCCGTGATGCAAATGGAATACCGTGACTGCGTGATCAACCTGCTCGATACCCCCGGACACCAAGACTTCTCCGAAGACACTTATCGCGTTCTTACCGCTGTTGATGCAGCCCTAATGGTCATTGACGCCGCCAATGGTGTGGAACCACAAACCATCCGTTTACTCCAAGTCTGTCGCGCTCGTAACACCCCGATTATTACTTTCATCAACAAATTAGACCGCGAAGTCCAAGAGCCCCTTGATTTGCTATCCGAAATCGAGGATCACCTAGGCATGGATGCCATCCCGTTTTCTTGGCCAGTGGGCATGGCAAAACGTTTTGGTGGGGTTTTTAACCTACCCAAAGACCAAATGCATGTGTTTGACAACAAAAACAAAGAT
>NZ_JASLIX010000141.1:0-3769 GCF_030152715.1 Paenalcaligenes sp. | reverse complement strand
CTAAATACCACCCTAAACTGATTAACACTAACGAGACGATAAGTACGATGCCCATGCGCATCAGGTGTTGTTGATGGCGTTGCTTACTGCGTTGCTCTAGCAGTTTTAAGCGTTTTTTTTCTAATTTTTTGTGCTGATTATCCATCGAGGGTGGTGTTGGGGGTTTAGGCGCTTCATTTCTTTCCATGAGGAATACCTCTTTCTTAGCTTTAGCAGCTATAGCCCTGTAAATCTTACCCGTTTGTTGCTCTTTGCTTATAGCCACTAATCAGTTCAATTTATTATTTTTGTCACGAACCTTAAATAACACACCCCAACTAAATTATCAAGCAGTTAAAAATTAGTTAGAGCCACTCTATTAAAGACTAAATATGCTATTAACTTTTAAAGAGATTATTTTATTTTTGTCTTGGCTATGCTTTTTACTTTCCAACTTAGTCAATAATTCAGGATCTCCTAGCTCTAACTGCTCTACTAAAAAATAGGTTATATGACTAGGCAGTCTATCCTCTAAACCATTATCTTCAAAAAAACTGAATAGCTCAGCATCAAAAGCAATAGCTACCGCTTTTTGAGCACTGAGTTGCTCTGCCAACTTCTTTAAAAAATTATCTTTATCAAATAGGGAGTCAATTTTTCCTAAAACTTTATCTTTTGATAGATGAAAAGCTATATTCCATCCAGCACGAGAAAACTGACTAGCTTCTTTAGAAGACCAATCAGTTTTTAACATTAATTTATTTTTAATGGGAAAATGATTGTTAATTCTTTCCAATTCTAATAAGACCTGCTGATAATTTTCAGCTGATAAGTTTTTTATATTCAGCCAAAAAGCTTTAACTTCATCGAGATCTATTCTAGATAAAATTAATTTTAAATCTTCCCCCATATGATTAGTATTTCTTCCTGTACGAAATATTCCCTGCCCCTCGATGTCAAAAAAAACATCAATTTCAAAAGCTCTATGCCCCATTTCCCACAACTCGCTCATTTTAGCTAAGGTATTTACATTTCTGGCTATGTGCACATCTAAAATGTTTTGTCTACTTAGCTCATCCGAATTATATCTATTCCAATAATAATCATTCGATTCTATATATCGTTTTCTACCATGTAACGTTAATGCTTCCTGTGGATTTACTTGATAGTCTTTTGATGTAAAATCAAACTCAGGACGATAATACTGGGTTTTTATCTGACTCCAGCCTATTAATGTGTCATAGAGTCTATCATTGGAAAAAAGAGTATTTTTATTCTTCAAAAACTGTTGAAAAATATCAGCGTAATGCAACTTATATTCTTCTGAAAACCAAATTAAAAAAGGTATTTGCGTCATAGAGCTAGTGTACATAGCGGAGTTATGCCCCAGCTGTCTAAAAACATCATCAGCATGATCTGAAAAATACAAAACAGAACTTATGCCATCTGACGATTTAATGGATTTAATCACTTCAGAAATAATAAAATCATTATAAAGAACACTATTATCATAACAGTTAACTGCTAATTCTAAAGCCTTACTCTTGGCTATGCTTTCCCCGAACTCTCCCCTTGATAACTCTCCCTTAAAATAAGCATACTCATCAGGGAATCGACTACAGTAACTGCCATGACTTCCCATTAAGTGCATAAAAATCACTCTATTTTTATTAGTTTTTTTCGATAAAATTTCGTTTAATGGTTTAAGTAGATCTCCATCATAACGCTGACTAATGGTTGTTGTACCAATAGAGCTATTAATACCAACTACTTTATCTGCCTGATTAGCAATAATTGAGACCAAATTATCCCAGGCTCCTAATAAATTTTGATTCGTTAACCAAATAGTCTCAAAACCAGCCGCTTTATAAACCTCGACAATAGAGACTGAGTTGTAATAGTCTTTTTTCTTATCCTGTGCAGCCTCAGTTAGAGCCAAAGATAAAACAGGCATAGTATGCGTGTGATTAGAATAAGCATTATTTAACTTTAACAAATCACCTTTTTTAACTAACTCCGACAACTTGGGTGTAGTTTGTCTTGAATATCCATATAGCTGCATATGCTGTTTATTTAATGACTCGCCAATCACAACAATATAGGTTTCCCCCTGATTCGTCTTCTTGGCATTAATAGCATTAGCATCAACAGAGCGCTTACCCTGCAACTCTTTAAATGCCTTTAGCTCCTGAGTATACTCTTTAAAACTATTATTCATTAATGCTAACATTTTTGTATCAGGCAAAAATACACCAGCGATAATAGTCATACTTAAAAAAATCACAAACCAGAGTGAAAAATTAACTTGCCTTACATTACTGTTTCTATGCCACCACACAACAAATAAAACTAAAAATAATGAGAATGCAAAAAAAGCCATTGCTTTAAAAGAAATAAAATCTGAAACAAACTCAATACTCTCTGATGCATTACTCTGAAATATTGCATACAATGCTTCTTTAGCTATTGGCTCACCAAAGCTTAATTTATATGATATAAAAGCTAAAGGTGATGCGGCTATCAATACCAACAACAATCCCATGAAGACTATAGCCCAGCTAGATTGCCTGAAATAACTTAAAATAGAATGTATCAAGGAAAAAACAGTGATACAGGCAATTAATAATGCGCTGTACCCAATAACAGCATTCAGAGAAATACTGTTAAATGTTAGTCTCTCAGCTAAAGTATAAATAACAAATACAAAAAAACCTGCCACTACATAAGCTGCTTGATTTTTATTATAGTTCAAAAAAAACACTGAGAGCCAAATCACTAAAATAGACAACAAATTATAAATATAACCATAGTCTATTTTTAATATTTTAACATTACCCCAATCTTGGGCTGTACTACCATTTTTATCAGCAATAATAGTAAGAGAGTCATTTTCATTTATTTTCAAACTAAGTACACTGGCTTTTTCGTTTGCCAACACTACATTTTCACTTAAAAATATATTATTTTTATAGACTGAAAAACGTATATTACCAGCGCTTGAGCCCTCACGTATACTCAACTCAACTTTATAAAACCCACGCTGCTTTAATTTAAGAGCTAGCTTTACTGGTTCTGCTTCTCCAGGATGAACAAAGAAAACACCTTGACCTTCAGAGTTTACTGTAGACCACTGATTTTCAATAGATACATTTTCTGATGAGTGTATATATGAACTGCTTTCTAAAGTAGAGTATAAACTTGGCTTAGCTGCATAAAAGAAAAAAAGTATAAATACTAATGACCATAAAAAAAACCAAAACTTATCTTTCCCAACTAAGAACCTATCTTTATAAAAAGCAGAAATTCCCTTTAATAAATACATACTCACTTTTTTTCTACTCTACTCAATATCCATTAGGATTATTACTTTGCCAATGCCATGCATCTTCACACATATCACTTAATGTAAGCTCTGCTTTCCAGCCTAATCTTTGTAGGGCTAATTTAAGGTCCGCATAGCAGGCTGCAATATCACTAGGGCGACGATCAACAATTTGATAATCAACCTATTTACCTGAAGCTTGCTCAAAGACTTTAACCATTTTTAAAACAGAATAACCTTGGCCAGTAGCTAAATTAACGGTTATTAGCTCTGGCCTTTGCATAACTTATAAAGCACTTGATCAATATATATCTCAGTAAAATTACTGTTACTGAAAAACAGTAAACTATACATCACTTCCAAATAAGTCTCTAGTATAGACTCTATCTTTAACATCTAACAAGTCACTACTCAAACGATTAGCAACAATTATAGAGCTCATTTTTTTAAACTCCTCTAAACTACTAA
>NZ_JASLIX010000031.1:0-55385 GCF_030152715.1 Paenalcaligenes sp. | reverse complement strand
ACGAGGACGTAAGGATGGATTATTTTGTACTAGCTCTACAAAATATGTATCCATTGCTGCCATCGGGCTTAATGCCTCTCCGAGTGGCTTATAGGTAGTTTGTGGCAAAGAAGGCAAATCAGGACAACGATTTGCCACCGGATTATCTCTTTCTAGGACGCGCCCCTGATCCTGATGCGTGCTGAGCTGCTTAATACTATGATGAAGCTCCTCGGGGGCCACCCATAATGGCTGCGCATACTGATTAAATAATGCTCGCGCATGGGCATCATGGCGAGGATTCGCGGGCAAGGGAAGGTTATGCGCCGCGTTTTCATCTGCTCCATAAAAACCAAAGCCTTTAACCGTATGTGCAATGCCATACGGAATCGATAAAGGATACTGAAGATGTCCCGCTTTTAATAGCTGAACCCGCTGCGCCAACCGCTTTTCCATATCCCAAAGGGTATAAACAAACATGGCAGGATCGCGCCCATCAAAAGCAATTGGATCAAAACCACAACCTTTTAAATGCTCAATAAAACCGCTTAATCCTTCTAAGGTTCCCATTTGGGTACGCTGCTCAATACGACGCCCATTCGCAATCATGATTGGTAACGCCATTCCTGAGTCTTCCGCTCGCCACCAGCGTGGAATCCAGTCACTACCACGCTGCTCTTCGGCAGCGCCATCCGATAAAAAAGCAACCAGTTTTTCCCCTGGTAAAGGCATGTGGGCATACTGTAGCTCAGCAAAACCCAGATACCCCCCTTCGATGATCCCGCCCGCTGTATGTGGATTCACATGACTACCTAGCGGAGCAGCCGGTGCCCCATCTGCAGCCAGAGCATAACCATAAAAATCTTGTAACAAGCGATTGAGCCCTGCCTCGCCATTACCGTAGGCTTGGGCTTGCTCTGGGTGTAGATTACCCAAAAGAACATTCAATGCCTCAATCGCGGCAACACTGTGCCCTTGTCCCATTAGCCAGGCGCGCGTTTCCCCTGTTAAAGCATTAAGCGTCATGTAGGCAGCATAGGCTGGCACCATATTCAAGGCCCCCCCTGTATGCCCTTCGGGCTGCTTTTTAAAATCTTCTGCCTCTAATGGCTGTCCATCTACATGCAAACGATTAGCATACGTCATATGCACCACCACCCACATACCAGCAGCGGTTAAACGATCCAAGGCGATCAGTTTTTCATAGACGGCATCGGTAGTCGGTTGCTTACCCTCTGCAACTAATTCTTGCGCCATGTTTTTGATATATTTTTGCGTTTCTTCGCTATGGGTGATCGGACCGTAACCTTGTTGCCAACGGGAAAAGAGGGTGCTAGCCATATGTGCTCCTAATTAAATCATCACTTATTTAAAGATAGCGTATTTCCGCCTTTTATGTATGAGCAGAAATACTACACTTTTACCTCACATTAGGGTTTACCCTTGACTTACACCTAGGGAAAACCCTATAATTCAAATACTGTCAGTTCCAACGCTTACTCATCTAAGGACATTTATCATGGCAACGCTATCTGCTGATTTTCAATACACCCGCTGGAGTGACTCTATCGAACGCTCCGTTATGAACCAAGTGCTTAGCAATGGTGAGGCGGTGTCCATGAAAGACATCGGCGGTACCATGTTAAAAGGCTGCAAAAAAATCGGCAGCACCTTAGGTAATGCTATTTGTAAAATGGCTGAAGCCCTCTACGAAGCACGCGCCAAAGAAGCTCGTAGATTAATCAGCAATTATTACTAATACTAAAAAGCCACTCTTCTGAGTGGCTTTTTTCATGCACTAACTTTTTAATAAATCCTTTAACATAGTTAAGCGCTCTTTTGGACTCATATGCGCTTGAGCGGCTTCAACAATAGCGCTTTCTGCTAGCCCCATTTCAGCAATAAAACGGGATTTCTCCCGAACCGTATATTCTTTAGCTCGGCGGCGCCGTTTACACCAGCTAACTCGTAAACTTCTTTGTGCACGTGTGATCCCCACATACATAAGACGGCGCTCCTCTTGAATGCGCTGCGTTAATACTATTTCTTCTTGGCCCACCGGTATATCTTCATCGTCACGGCCTAAATGTGGTAGTAAACCTTCCTCTACCCCAATCAAAAAAACATGTTTGTATTCAAGCCCTTTAGCCGCATGTAATGTCGACAAATGCACCGCGTCCGTGTCCTCATCTTTTTCATTTCTCTCGAGCATCGTAATTAACGCGACATGCTGCGACAAGTCGAGCAAACTCATCTCATCAAACTCGGCTTTAGATTTAAGCCAATCCACGAGCTCCAATACATTTTGCCAGCGCGCTAAGGCTGGCTTATCATCAAAAACATCATAGAGGTAACGCTCATAATCAATAGCAGCAAGCAGCTCATCCAACACCGCAGCCGCCGCTTTACCAGTTTGCTCTGCTTTTTGTCGCATACGGGCAATAAACTCAGCAAAAACCTGTAATGTTTTTACCTGTCTATCGGCTAAACGACCTGTTAAGTGAACCAAATCGATCGCCTCAAACATTGAAAGCTGGTGCTCAACGGCGACCTCACCAAGTTGAGTTAATGTTGTTTGACCTATACCGCGCCGTGGTGTTGTAGCAGCACGAATAAATGCAGGATCATCATCAGGGTTAGCAATCAAACGCAAATACGCTAAGATGTCACGGATTTCCGCTTTATCAAAAAAGCTTTGTCCACCACTCATCACATAGGGGATGCGTAACTCTCGCAGCTGCTGCTCAATAAGACGTGCTTGTTGATTACTACGATACAGTACTGCAAAATCCCCCCATTTCGCTTTACGTTCAAACTTTTCCGCCGATAAGCTAATGCCAACCCACTGCGCCTCGGCCTGCTCGTCATCGCAGTCCTTTATTTTAATGGGCTCTCCTATGCCTAAATCTGACCACAGCTTTTTACCAAAAACCACAGGATTATGGCCAATCACATGGTTTGCTGCTTCTAGAATACGCTGGGATGACCGATAGTTTTGTTCTAGTTTAATCAGTTTTAGCTGTGGGTAATCCACCGTCAGTTGGTGCAAATTTTCTACTGTAGCCCCTCGCCACGCATAAATGGCCTGATCGTCATCCCCGACTGCGGTGAACATTGCCCTATCGCCAACCAACAACTGCACCAGCCGATACTGACAAGCATTAGTATCTTGATACTCATCTACTAGCAAATAATGCACGCGTGCCTGCCAACGCTGGCGTACCTCTTCATTAGTAGCTAACAGCTGCGCTGGTAACCGTATTAAATCATCAAAATCCACCGCTTGATAAGCACGTAATGTTTCATCATAGCTGCGATAGACTTTGGCAGATTCAGCTTGACTAGGCGTCTGTACGGCTTGGGCTGCCGCATCGGGGCTCAAGAGCGCATTTTTCCATAAAGAAATATCTTGCTGCACCGCACGTAATCGGCCTTTATCTGTAGTCGCTAATAGCTCTTGGATAATCCCTAACGTATCATTTGCATCCATAATGGAAAAACGAGGCTTCAAGCCAGCATACTCAGCCTCTTCACGCAATATTTTTAAACCCAATGAGTGAAAAGTACTAATCGTTAGCCCTTTTGTTAGGCGCTTGTCCAGTAACCCCTGCACCCGTTCTTGCATTTCCTTGGCCGCCTTATTGGTAAAAGTCAGCGCCACAATACGTCGCGCACTGTATCCACACTCACCAATTAAATAGGCGATTTTTTGAGTAATCACTCGGGTTTTACCACTCCCAGCCCCAGCTAAAACGAGAGCCGGACCATCTAAATAGCGTACAGCCTCGTACTGTGCGGGGTTTAAACCTAATGCCGACATCTTAAATATCCTGAGGATCGATTTCTAATACAAACTTACAACGATAGTATTTCGCTAGCTCATCTAATTGCGGAGCCCAGGCTCGTATAAAAGCGTGCAAAGCCAACCGGTTAGGGCTTTCTATGAGTAATTGTGCCCGTTCAATATTAGCCACGCGCATGATACGTAAAGGCACCGCATCGTATACAAACACATGCTCCATGCCTGGCAGCTCTGGATGCTGTGCCCACTGTTTCGCATGGCGCAAAAATGCCATCGCCTGATCTAATTGCTTTGACTCGGCCGTTATCAATGCCAAATACACAAAAGGCGGTAAGCCAACCTGCTGCCGCTGCTGCAACTGGTGTTCCGCAAACAAGGGATAATCTTGCTGTACTAGAGCTTGATACACAACATGCTCGGGGTAATCCGTTTGCACTAAAACCCTAGCTCCAGTCTGATGGCGTCCTGCACGTCCAGCGACTTGCATCAACTGTGAGAATAAGCGTTCTGGCGCTCGAAAGTCTTGTGCGAATAACATGGTATCAGCATTCAAAACCCCTACCAGAGCAAGTCGACTAAAATCATGCCCCTTGGAGACCATCTGCGTTCCCACCAAAATATCCACTTCCCCAGCATGGACCTGAGCAAATAGTGCCTCTGCACTACCTTTACGACGCGTGCTATCGGCATCGATACGTAATACCCTAGCCTGCGGAAAACGTTGCGCTAAATATTCCTCGACCCGCTGTGTGCCTTTACCCAGAGGGGTTAAATCCACATAACCACAGTCGGGACAATGCTTGGCCACGGGGCTCTGGCCACCACAATGGTGGCACTGCATATAATGTTTATATCCTTTATGTAAGACAGCATAAGCGGAGCAATGCGGACATTGGCTCAACCACCCACACGACCCACAGTGCAATACAGGCGCATACCCTCGCCGATTAAGAAAAATCAGCGCTTGCTGGCCTGCCTCCAAGGTCTTTTCCAAGGCAGTAATTAACTGTGGACTATAGCCTTGCTCTAATTGGGCACGTCGCGTATCAACCAGCTCAATGGCGGGTAATGGTACCGACTTAGCCCGTTGCGATAAGGTCAAAAGCTGATAGTGCCCTTGCTGCGCATGATGCCAGCTTTCTAAAGAAGGCGTGGCAGAGCCTAAAACCACAGGTATCTGTTGCTGCTGTCCCCGCCATAGAGCTAAATCTCGTGCAGAATAACGTAAACCTTCTTGCTGCTTATACGAATGATCATGCTCCTCGTCCACGATAATTAAGCCAAGATTAGGCATAGGCGTAAAAAGCGCCAATCGCGTGCCTAATAAAACGTTCGCATCACCCTCGTAAACCTGCAGCCAGTTTTCTAAACGCTTGCCCGCAGCTAAACCACTATGCATCACCGCAATACGATACGGCTGATTATGCTCATCAACCAAACGCCCACGCAACATGTGCTCAAATTGTGGGGTTAGGTTAATTTCAGGCACCATAAATAGCACCTGCTTTCCCTGTGCCAACACCTGTAAAGCGACCCGCATATAGGTTTCTGTTTTGCCACTACCAGTCACCCCAAATAACAAATAACGCCGAGCACCTTGGTCAATATGAATCTGCTCAAGTGCTGCTGCTTGTTCTGCGGTTAATTCCGGCGCAGCAATCGCTTTAGCACGCTTAGGCGGAGTGGAGGATTTTTTTTGACGTGCTCGCAACCGTGCGACGGGACCGCCTTTTGACAGCTTTCCAGTATAAGCTGCTGGTCGTCGCAATGGACTAGGCAACACAGGTATGACCACCTCGCCTAAAGGGCGATGATAGTACTGCGCCGCAAACTGAGCTAAAGCAAGCCAATCCCTTGGCATAGGTGACACATCATCCAAGACCATACGGATGGCCTTTACTTGCTCGGCATTATATTCAGGTTGCTCAGGGGTTTGGATCACCATGCCAATTAACTGGCGTGCACCAAACGACACTAACACTCGTGTCCCAATTGCTACTGGCTCTTCATGATAATAATCAAAGAGCCCAGCTAAGGGTACGTCCAATGCCACACGTAACCAGTATTTAGCCATAGAGTAAAAAGGCTCAAGATAACTTGAGCCTAGAAGTATATAAGTTAGGGATTAAGCCTGGTGGTATTGCGCACTATAACTATGTACCTCGTCCACTAAGACCTTCACCATATCAGGATCTGTGAAGCGTGAAATACCGTGACCAAAGTTAAATACATGACCACCTTGTCCTACCGGACCAAAGTCATCTATCACTCGGCGTACTTCTTTACGAATCGCTTCTTCGCCGCCAAACATGACCATAGGATCCATATTGCCTTGAAAAGCCACCTGGTCTTGTAGACGCTGGCGCGCTTTGGTCAAGTTAACCGTCCAATCAACCCCTACTGCATCAGCACCACACTGCACAATGTCTTCAAGCCACTGACCACCACCCTTAGTGAAAACAATCACAGGCACACGGCGACCATCATGCTCACGGATTAAACCATCTACGACTTTTTTGGTATAACGCAATGAAAACTCTTGAAAGAGCGAGTCGGCCATGACACCACCCCAGCTATCAAAAATCATAGCTGCTTGCGCCCCGGCTCGGATCTGCTCATTTAAGTACTGAATGGTTGTCTGAGCATTGATTTCAAGAATATGGTGCACCAAGTCTGGACGCCCATACATCATTCCTTTGATCAGGCGATAATCAGCAGAACCTTGGCCTTCGACCATATAGCACGCGATTGTCCAAGGGCTACCCGCAAAACCAATAAGAGGGACTTTGCCGTCGAGCTCGCGGCGAATAAGATTTACCGCATCAAAAACGTATTGCAGCTTTTCCATATCAGGAACGGCCAAACGCTTAACGTCCTCTTCAGTTCGAACCGGGTGAGCAAATTGAGGGCCTTCGCCGTGAACAAAATCCAAACCTAGTCCCATGGCATGGGGAATCGTTAAGATATCCGAAAATAAAATCGCCGCATCAAGATCAAAACGACGCAAGGGTTGGAGTGTAACTTCGCAAGCGTATTCCTTATTTTGCGCCAGTCCCATAAAAGATCCAGCCTCGGCACGCGTTGCACGGTATTCGGGCAAATAGCGGCCGGCTTGGCGCATTAGCCATACGGGGGTATAGGGAACTGGCTCGCGCAATAAAGAGCGCAACAAAATATCGTTTTTAAGTTGTGGTAATGACACGGCAATTCCTAAGTAATCAATGCCTGCTTATTTTAGTGGATTAATGGCTGATCTGGGCAGGCAGACACCCTAAATTTCTCAGCATTAATATTATGTTTGCGCATCAGCTCCCAAAAGGAGCGTCTATGCTTTTGTGCAGCACGCGCTGCTCGCGTAATATTGCCTTGATTTTGCATTAAAGCAGCGCAAATGTATTCTTTTTCAAAACACTGTACCAGCATTTTTTTTGCTTGCTGGAATGAATGATGCTGCAAACCAAACTGTTCATTCATCGTCGCAACATATTGCTCGATAGGAGCAGAAGCATCTTGCAATACGGGTTGCGGCAAATGATCAAAATTTTGGTCTGAAGAGGTATATTTTACCGCCATGGACTGGCGAGCACGCTGCACTAAAATCTTAACACGGATAGGAAGCTCGATTGGGACGCTATAATCCATAATAAAGTCCAACGCGCCCACATCCGATAAGTCCTGTATAGCTAAAGGATGCAAATTACGCACTATAGCTAGCACCGGACAACGCAAGTACGGTCGAGCATAATATAAATGGCTACGTAACCAAGAAAGATTATCCGCACTTGCTGCAACAATAATTGCATCATATTGGTTCAGACAATCGGCCCAGTGCAAAGTGCCTTGCTGCTGACTATCAACATCCAACAAGGACTCAAAAGATCGTTTCTCAAGGCAAATATTTTTATATTTTGCCTCATATAACGAGGCCCATTGACTTTTCTCATCAAGTAGTAATACAGCTCGTAAATCTCTCAACATTATGTAGTACTCCTCTTACGATTAGCTGCTACATAATACTGACACTTGAGCAAAAAAAAGACTCGTATAAGCCGTAATAGTTAACTATTTGAGTAGGATAAAAACCTCATAGTCGTTACGTAAAAAATAGGCGCCTAGTGGCGCCTATTTTTGCAAAGCAGAAAATCGGATTAGTGGCGAACTGATTTACTAAACTTGCGAGCAGCTTGCGCTTGAGCCGCTAACATTGCTAATTCCGCTTCCATTACAGCAATATCCACTTTATCTTTGGTATTGCGCAGGGCTTCTTCAGCTTGTTTACGTGCCTCTAATGCTTTTTGCTCATCCAGGTCCTCAGCACGAATCGCCGTATCCGATAAAACAACGACTTTACCAGGCTGAACTTCGAGAATACCGCCGGCAACGAAGATATGCTCTTCTGTGCCGTCGGCAAATTCGATTTTCATGGTGCCTGGACGGATACGCGAAATCAATGGTGTGTGACCAGGTAAGATACCAAGCTCACCGGACTCTCCGGGTAAAACAACAAACTTTGCTTCACCCGAGAACATTGATTTTTCCGCGCTGACTACGTCAACTTGAAGCAACGCCATGACTCAATCCTTATTATAGGGTTTTGGCTTTCTCGAAGGCTTCGTCGATGTTACCTACCATGTAGAAGGCTTGTTCAGGTAGCTCATCACACTCACCCTCAACAATCATCTTAAAGCCACGAATGGTTTCAGCCAATGGAACGTACTTACCAGGCGCTCCGGTAAAGACCTCGGCTACGTGGAAAGGCTGAGACAAGAAACGCTGGATCTTACGTGCGCGGGCAACGATGAGTTTGTCTTCAGGAGACAATTCATCCATCCCAAGAATCGCAATAATATCGCGAAGCTCTTTATAGCGCTGTAAGGTCTGCTGAACGCCACGTGCAACTTCGTAGTGCTCTTGACCAACGATCTGTGGATCAAGCTGACGACTTGTAGAGTCAAGTGGGTCTACTGCAGGGTAAATACCTAAAGCAGCAATATCACGAGACAATACAACAGTAGAGTCTAAGTGCAAGAAAGTTGTTGCAGGAGATGGGTCAGTCAAGTCATCCGCAGGAACGTATACCGCTTGGATCGAGGTGATCGAACCAGTCTTGGTAGAAGTAATACGCTCTTGGAGCTTACCCATTTCCTCGGCCAATGTAGGCTGATAACCCACGGCAGAAGGCATACGTCCAAGTAGAGCGGATACCTCTGTACCAGCTAGGGTATAGCGATAAATGTTATCCACAAAGAACAACACATCACGGCCTTCGTCACGGAACTTCTCGGCCATCGTTAGACCAGAGAGCGCTACACGTAGACGGTTCCCTGGGGGCTCGTTCATCTGACCGAACACCATGGAAACTTTGGACTCTTTCAAGTCATCTAGCTGAATTACGCCAGCTTCTGCCATTTCGTGGTAGAAGTCGTTACCTTCACGGGTACGCTCACCCACACCCGCGAAAACAGATAAACCGCTATGCTGCTTAGCAATGTTGTTAATGAGCTCAAGCATGTTAACGGTTTTACCCACACCCGCACCACCGAACAGACCCACTTTACCCCCTTTAGCAAAGGGGCAAACCAAGTCAATAACCTTAATACCGGTTTCTAGTAGTTCTACGGAGGGTGAAAGTTCGTCGAATTTCGGTGCTTCCTGGTGGATAGAACGTAATTCGTCGGAATCAATAGGGCCTACCTCGTCGATAGGACGACCTAAAACGTCCATAATACGACCTAAAGTGCCCACACCGACAGGTACAGAAATTGGTGCACCTGTATTGGATACGGCCATGCCACGGCGCAAGCCATCGCTGGAACCCATAGCAATGGTGCGGACAATACCGTCACCTAATTGCTGCTGCACTTCAAAAGTTAAGTCATCTTCTGCAAATTTAGAATCTGCATCGACTAGCTTTAGCGCATCATAAATCTTTGGAATGCTGTCGCGGGGGAACTGAATATCCACCACGGCGCCGATGCACTGAACGATGGTACCGTTGCTCATGTTTAGTCCTTGCTTAATAACGTATACGGTAAGCCTAGCGGATAATTATACCGCTGCGGCTCCCCCCACGATTTCAGAAATCTCTTTAGTAATGGCAGCTTGACGTGTTTTGTTGTAAACCAACTGTAGCTCGTCAATAACCTTAGCGGCGTTGTCGGAAGCAGCTTTCATTGCAACCATACGTGCCGATTGCTCCGATGCCATATTTTCGGCCACAGCCTGATACACCAAACCCTCTACATAACGCTGTAATAGCTCATCAATTACAGTTTTTGCATCGGGCTCATAGATGTAATCCCAGCCGTACTCGGAGTTATTTACGTTTTGTGCGGCTTTGACGGCTTCGTCATCACCTGACTGGAAGGGGTCATCCAGACCACTTGGTAGAGGCAATA
This sequence comes from Paenalcaligenes sp., assembly GCF_030152715.1. Classification (NCBI taxonomy): domain Bacteria; kingdom Pseudomonadati; phylum Pseudomonadota; class Betaproteobacteria; order Burkholderiales; family Alcaligenaceae; genus Paenalcaligenes; species Paenalcaligenes sp. The sequence continues at coordinate 45,206 of NZ_JASLIX010000031.1, read as the reverse complement.
AACGAATAAACGTGGGGTCTTGTTTCATGGTATTCACAAAACGGGTGCTGGCTAAATAAACCGCATCAATTTTGCCTTCCATGTAATCATCAAGCTGCACTTTTATGGCGCCAATCAAACGAGATAGATTAGGTTCGTCGCCTAATTGGACTTCTTGGGAAACCAAGTTCGCACCAACTCGAGCTAATGTGCCCGCGCCTTTGCTACCCAGAGCGGTGGCTTGTACTTGAATGCCCTGCTCTTCAAAATCACGCAAGCGATTAAGCACCACACGCATCACGTTGGTGTTTAGACCACCACACAACCCCTTATCCGTCGTCACCACGATCAACCCTACGGCTTTGAGCTCTTTGCTTTCAACCATGTACGGGTGGGTGTATTCCGGATGGGCCTGCATTAAATGTGCGGCAATTTGGCGCACTTTATCTGCGTATGGACGGCCTGCTCGCATGCGCTCTTGTGCTTTACGCATTTTCGAAGCAGCGACCATTTCCATCGCCTTGGTGATCTTGCTCGTATTTTGTACGCTCTTGATCTTTGTACGAATTTCTTTAATTCCGGCCATCACACTTTCCTGTAAAGGCATGATGGAGCCTGCATTAGGCAAGCCCCTTCGATATGCCTATGAGTTAGAATGCGCCGTTCTTTTTAAAGTCTTCGATCGCAGCACGTAATTCGGCCTCATCTTCACTGCTGAGCTTGTTATTTTCAGCAATGCGTTGTACCAAATCCGCGTTTTTACTGCGTAGCGAGTCTTTAAGCGCTTTTTCAAATGACAGAATCTGCTCTACTTCGAGGTCATCAAAATAACCGTTGTTCACAGCAAAAAGAGCCACTGCCATTTCCCACACGGGTAGTGTTACGTATTGTGGCTGTTTGAGCAGCTCAACCACACGACGACCACGCTCTAGCTGACGGCGAGTTGCCTCGTCAAGATCCGAAGCAAACTGAGCAAAAGCAGCCAATTCACGATACTGAGCCAAGTCGGTACGAATACCACCGGACATTTTCTTCATGATATTGGTTTGCGCTGCACCCCCCACACGCGATACGGAAATACCAGCGTTAATCGCAGGACGGATACCGGAGTGGAATAAGTCAGTTTCCAAGAAAATCTGACCGTCAGTAATCGAAATCACGTTTGTCGGTACGAAAGCCGATACGTCACCAGCTTGGGTCTCAATAATTGGCAATGCAGTGAGAGAACCAGTTTTGCCTTTAACCGCACCGTTCGTGAATTTTTCTACGTAATCCGCATTCACACGAGCGGCACGCTCTAGCAAGCGGGAGTGTAAGTAGAACACATCACCAGGGTAAGCTTCACGCCCTGGAGGACGACGTAGCAGCAAGGAAACCTGACGGTAAGCCCATGCCTGCTTGGTTAAGTCATCATAAACGATAAGAGCGTCTTCACCGCGATCACGGAAGTACTCACCCATCGTACAACCTGCATATGGAGCTAAGTACTGCATAGCGGCGGACTCAGAAGCCGAGGCAGCAACCACGATGGTGTACTCAAGTGCACCGTGCTCTTCGAGCTTACGTACTACGTTGTTAATAGTAGAGGCTTTTTGACCTACCGCAACGTAAATACATTTAACGTCTTTGCCTTTTTGGTTAATGATCGTGTCAACGGCAACCGCAGTTTTACCCGTTTGACGGTCACCAATAATCAACTCACGCTGACCACGACCAATTGGTACCATGGAGTCGATGGCTTTAATACCGGTCTGTAAAGGCTGATCAACAGACTGACGTGCAATTACCCCAGGGGCAACTTTTTCGATCACGTCGGTTTCTTTAGCATTTACCGGACCCTTACCATCGATAGGGTTACCTAGTGTATCTACCACTCGGCCTAATAGTTCAGGGCCTACTGGTACTTCAAGAATGCGACCTGTTGTTTTAACAGGGTCACCTTCGGAAATGCTGGTGTACTCACCTAAAATCACAGCACCAACGGAATCACGCTCTAAGTTAAGCGCTAAACCGAAGACGTTGTTAGGGAACTCGAGCATTTCGCCCTGCATCACATCGGATAAACCGTGGATGCGTGTAATACCGTCAGTCACGGATACCACCGTGCCTTGGGTGCGAACGTCTGTGGACACGCTTAAGCCTTCAATGCGGCTTTTTAGCAGTTCGCTGATCTCAGACGGGTTAAGTTGCATGTTCAGACTCCTGGAATCCTGTATTCTGGCCTGCGATCAAGCTGCCAGTGTGTCGCGCATGCGGGCCAGTTGGGCCTGCACGGAAGTGTCTAGTACTTGGTCACCAACCATTACGCGTACACCACCGATCAAAGTAGCGTCCACGGTCACCACAGGCTTGAGCTTTAAGCCAAATTTCTTTTCGAGCGCAGCGACGAGATCGGCGATTTGCTCGGGGCTTAGTTCAAAGGCGCTAGTAATATGCGCTAGCTCCGTACCTTCGAGTTGGTGTTTCAAAGCGTCGAATTGCTCTGAGATATAAGGCAAAAGTAATACTCGGCCTTTATCTACGAGTAACTCGAGGAAGTTCCGCGCTTTGTCAGAAAGCGGGGTTTTCATCAGACCTGCAAAAAGCTCATAACGCTGTTGGTTAGATAGCCCTGGTGTTTTTAGGGTTTCTCTAACGTCTGGGTGACCGGCCACCTGAGCCATTTCGGACAACAGGGCCGACCACTGCTCTAGCGTACCCTCATTGCGTACAGACGCAAAAAGAGCCTCGGCGTAAGGTCTGGCAATAGTCGATAGTTCAGCCATGGCCTGCCTTCAGATTAAAGTTGAGCCTTAAGCTGCTCTAGCAGCTCGGCATGCGCTTTGGAGTCAACTTCGCGTTGCAAGATCTGCTCAGCGCCTTTAACTGCCAATACCGCAACTTCGCCACGCAGTGTGTCGCGTAAGCGTTGCACTTCTTGTGCGGCATCTTGTTGAGCCTGCGCAATGATGCGCGCTTTTTCCGCTTCTGCCTCATGGCGAGCCTGTTCGATTAGCGCAGCAGCTTGCTTTTCAGCTTCGGCCAAGCGCGAATGGTTATCAGACTTTGCGGATGCTTCCATCAGACTGATACGCGCCTGAGCTTGTGCTAGGTCAGCCTTGCCTTTTTCGGCAGCAGCCAAACCATCAGCGATTTTCTGGCGACGATCATCGATTGCTTTTGTCAAGGGAGGCCATACGAATTTCATCGTAAACCATGCCAAGACGAAAAACACGATCATCTGAAAAAAGAGAGTCGCGTTTAAATTCACGGTCGTTTCCCTTATATACCACTCGTGTCCGGCGCTAGTAGGAAGCTACCTGACACCATCTAATCAAGCCGCTAGCGGCGCGTATATGAGCACCGCTCACGACTGCCTGTCCGCCTTAGGGCAAGCGGACCCGCGCCGCAATTAACCAATAAATGGGTTAGCGAACGCAAACAACATAGCAATACCAACACCAATTAGGAAGGCCGCATCAATTAGACCTGCTAAAAGGAACATTTTGGTTTGCAAAGCGTTCATTAGCTCAGGCTGACGAGCAGAGGCTTCTAGGTATTTACCACCCATTAGGGCGATACCGATACTGGCACCAAACGCACCCAGACCGACGATAATACCGCAAGCAAGGGCAACGAAAGCAACGTTGGTCATGACAACTCCTTGGTTAAAAATCTTGTGAGTTCAAAATTACAAAAAAACGGCGTAGCAGAGGAATTCTGCATCCCGATTTTGGTGACCGACCAAAATCGGAAACTGATTAATGGCCTTCGTGAGCCTGACCTACATAGACGAGTGTCAGCATCATGAAAATAAATGCCTGTAGCAGCACGATCAAGATGTGGAAAATGGCCCACACCGAACCGGCTAATACATGGCCAATACCCAAGCCAAGGCTTGCGCCATTAAACCCTGTCCATGCACCGCCTAGTAAAGCGATAAGCATGAAAACTAATTCACCAGCAAACATGTTGCCGAACAACCGCATACCGAGAGACACGGTTTTAGCACCGTATTCAATCAGGTTGAGGAGAATATTAAATGGTGAAAGCAATACACCTGCAATCCCACCAAACGTGAAGGGAGCAGTAAAGAGTTCTTTGACGAAACCACCGGGCTTTTTGATCTTGATGCCGTAATAAAGTGTGAGTAAAAGCACACCTAAAGACATACCCATAGGTACGTTCAAGTCAGCAGTAGGCAAGATGCGATGGTAATACAAGGGATCGCCGGCTTCAGCGCCTAGGCCTGTCACAGCAAATGTCCAGGGCAACAAGTCGACAGGAAGTAAGTCGAGCACGTTCATGAGGACGATCCAGAGGAAAACGGTTAGTGCAAGAGGCGCCACAAAACGGCGGGATTCTTCACTAGGAACGATAGATTTAGCTTGGTCTTCTACCCAGCTAACAAGAATTTCAATCGCGGCCTGAAAGCGCCCAGGTACACCAGCTGTAGCCTTGCTCGCGGCACGGTACATGATGTAGATGGCAATAAGACCCATGAGCAACGACCAAAAAGCGGAGTCGTAGTTGATAACGCTGAAATTGGCGATTACATCTTGTTTTTCCCCGATGTTGTTCAAATGAACGAGGTGATGTTGAATGTAATCTGACTGAGGCGAATTAGCACTAGCAGCAGCCATCTGTAATTACCCTGTTATGTTAAAGGCCCTTAAGCCCACGATTAAGGCAGCTTGCCCAGAGCAAGCAGCACTACGTAACCCTTTAAAACACCTATCAAACCAAACAGCAAAACAGGCCAAACCAACCACTCGTGAAACTGCCATGCTGCCACACCTAGTATAGCGATTGCTGTTCCGAGTTTAAACGCCTCGCCCCAAAAAAAGGACATGGCATTGGCGTTGGCACCACCAACCAAACCCAACAATAAGCGCACAGCGAAAATAGCATTGGGTATAAAGTATGCCCCGGCTCCGACCAGTGCCGAAACGGCTGCATATGTTCCCCCCCACCATGCTGAAAGCAAAATGGTGAGCATCGCCAAACTAGCCTGCGCTATGAGTACCTGTACTATACCCAAGGAGGAACGCTGCGCCAAACGCTGGCGTTGCTCTGGGCTAAGCACAATGGCTTCGATTTCTGTTTGATTTCCAGTCATAGTATCCGAAGAATATGACTGATTAGGCCCGTTGACCCGCCGCATATCCTAATGGTTTCCATAAATTTTTGCAAAGAAGCTTTGATTCATAAGCCCTTTTTGCGCTAAATTGAACGTAACAAAGAACATGCCGTCGGCGTCAAGCCCATGAAGTATAGCTTCATTTTTTTGTTGCAAGCAAATCTGTTTTGCTTTTTGTGTAACAAAAAACAGCAAATTCTAAGCAAAAGCCACAAAAACCCCCACTGAAAACCTCTTGCAAGGCGCTTAAAATAAGGCTTTCAGTGGTTTTTGAAATTATTTGTGCTTAAAGTCAGGCTGACGCTTTTCTACAAATGCTGCCATCCCTTCTTTTTGGTCTTCAGTGGAAAACAGCGCATGAAAGTTGCGACGCTCGAACATTAGGCCTTCGCTTAGACCGCTTTCATAAGCGCGATTGATGCTTTCTTTAGCCATCATCACAGAAGGCAAGGACATGCTTGCAATCGTTTGAGCGACTTCCATGGTTTTTTCCATGAGTTGCTCTGTAGGCACCACGCGTGATACGAGTCCCATTTGATCGGCTTCTTGCGCGCTAATCATACGCGCGGTTAACACCAGATCCATGGCTTTGGCTTTACCAATCGCGCGGGGCAAACGCTGGGTACCACCATAGCCAGGAATAATACCCAACTTGATTTCAGGCTGCCCAAAACGTGCATTCTCGGCGGCAATAATCATATCGCATAACATGGCTAACTCGCAGCCACCGCCTAATGCATACCCAGCTACAGCGGCAATCAGTGGCTTACGCACATCACGCAAATATTGCCAGTCACCACCTAAGTAGTCCTCATTGTACACATCACTAAAATTCCATTGGCTCATTGCGCCAATATCAGCCCCTGCCGCAAACGCTTTTTCGTTACCCGTTAATACCATGACGCTGATGTTTGGGTCAGCCTCAAAGCCTCGGATCGCTTGTGCTAGCTCAGCAACCACCTCGTTGCTCAGGGCATTCAAGGCTTTAGGACGGTTTAATGTTAAAACAGCCACACGACCATGGGTTTGGACTAAAACTAAGGATTCGCTCACATTGCCTCCGCTTATTTCGTAAAATAAAAGTTATGGAACAAGATATTATTTTTTACCGCCTTTGTTTCGATGACCTATCTGGCCATCGCCTCACAGTTAGTCTAAGTATTCCGCAACCAGACCCCTCTGGTCAAAGGGTGTTTTTACCTGCGTGGATACCAGGCAGTTACTTAATTCGTGACTTCAGTCGTCAAATAGAAAGCATACAAGCTTTTGCGCAAGAAAAGCCAATTCGTATCCAAAAAATGAATAATCACGAGTGGCTTTGTGAGCCTTGCGCTGGCGAACTCCGTATCGAATATACCGTTTATGCCTGGGACTTATCAGTGCGCAGCGCACATGTGGATGATAGCCATGCTTTTTTTAATGGCACAAGTGTGTTTTTGGGGGTGAGTGGCCAGGAACATAAACGCTGTCAAGTAGACGTGGTCGCCCCTAAGGGAAAAAACTGGCAGGTTTATACCAGCATGCCCGAGGCCGCCACCCACCCAAATGCCGCGCCACGCCATGGCTTTGGTGTCTACGAGGCACCTGATTATGATGCCTTTATTGACCACCCTTTTGAAATTGGCACCCCACAATATGTGCGCTTTTACGCCCATGGTGCGTTGCATGAGATGGTATTCACCGGAGTGGTTCCTGAGCTTGATTTGACACGTATCGCTGCCGATGTACAAAAAATCTGTGAAGCACAAATCGAACTGTTTGAACCAGAAAGTCGTGATATTCCCTTTTTAGACAGCTCTGATCGATATGTGTTCATGACCATGGTCACAGCGGATGGTTATGGTGGGCTTGAGCATCGCAGCTCGACTGCTCTAATGACCTCACGCTCTGACTTACCAACAGTCCACTGCGACCCAAATAAAAAAAGCCAGGGGTATCAAGACTTTTTAGGGCTGGTGAGCCATGAGTATTTTCATACATGGAACGTCAAGCGCATCAAACCCAAAGCCTTTGCTCCCTATGACTTATTACGCGAGAACCACACCCAATTATTATGGGTATTTGAAGGCTTTACCTCGTACTACGATGAGCTCATGCTGTGGCGCTCAGGTGTTATTGATCACGCAACATTTTTAGCACGCCAAGCCCGCACTATTACTCAAGTGATGCGCCAAAGCGGTCGCAAAAAACAGTCCGTATCAGAAAGCTCCTTTGACACATGGACTCGCTTCTATAAGCAAGATGAAAACTCGCCAAACGCCTTGGTTAGCTACTACAGCAAAGGCGCTTTGGTCGCACTAGCTCTGGATTTATACATCCAGCACCACAGCCAAAATGCAAAAAGCCTCGATGATGTCATGCGTCTTTTGTGGCAGCGTTATGGCAAACACTTTTATCGCGGCCAAGCATTAGGCATCGAAGAAAATGCAATGCCCGCGCTCATACAGGAAGCCACGGGCGTGGATGTATCGGCGCTCATTCAACGCTATGCAGAGGGACGTGAAGACCCTCCTTTAATCGAGCTCTTTGCCTTGCATGGCATCACCCTTAAAGCCAAAGCTCCTGCTCAGCCCTCTTTAGACGTACGTCTCAAAGAACAACCACAAGGGTTACAAATCCTGACTGTTTATGAAAATGGCGCAGCGCACCGTGCAGGCTTATCAGCTGGCGACTGGGTGGTTGCTATCGATGGCTTGCGTGTACAAACACAACAGCAATGGGATCAGCGACTTCAGCGTTATGGGCTAGGCGCATCCTTAGACATCCATGTGTTTCGTCGTGATGAGTTACGCTGCTACACCGTCACGCTTTCTGAAAGCATTGCTAAGGAATATGAGTTTATCCATGACACCAACACCAACTAAGACCGCCTTAGTCACAGGTGCCGCCAAGCGCCTTGGTAAGCATATCGCCCTTAGCCTCGCGGCTGAGGGTTGGGATATTGCCTTACACTATCATCACTCTGAAAAAGACGCCCTTGCCACGGCCACCCGCATCCGTGAGCTAGGGCGTCGGTGCGAACTGTTTTGTGCTGACCTACAGCAACAAGATGCCGGCCAACAGCTGATGCAAACCGTGATCACACGCCTGGGTCCCGTGCAGCTGCTGGTTAACAATGCTGCGCGTTTTGAATACGATAGTGCCGCTGATTTTTCTAGTGAATGCCTCCAAGAACATCTCGGCTCCAATCTCATCGCCCCCTTACAGCTTATTCAAGCCCTAGGCGCACAAAAACCACAAAAAACGCCAGCTGTGGCGATAAACCTGCTCGACCAAAAGCTTTGGGGCTACAATCCTGATTTTTTCTCATACACCTTATGCAAAGCAGCGCTAAAATCCGCTACGATTATGATGGCGCAAGCGCTCGCTCCGCATGTACGTGTAGTAGGCATCGCTCCTGGTTTGACTTTACCTAGCCATCTCCAAAGCCCAGAAGACTTTGCGCGTACGCATCGGCTTTCTCCTTTGGGACACGGCAGTAGTGTCGATGACATTTGTCGAACCGTGCTATACGTCGTCAACACCCCCAGTATTACTGGCAGCTGTATTGTGGTGGACGGAGGGCAGCACTTATTGGGTCTACAGCGCGACTTTAGCCTACTTTAATTTTGGAAGTACCGGTTTTATGATTACCCCCCCGTTTTTGCGTCGAATTTTTTTAAATAAGCTAACGATTGACGCACGTATTGGGATCCTAGAGCATGAATTACGCGCTACCCAACCCATTTATGTTGATGCAGAGTTTGATACCTTAGTCACAGCGCGTTGCAACGACCAAGACATACATAGTGTTTTAGACTACCGCCAACTACGACAGACTATTATTGATTGCTGTACCCAAGAGCATGTTAATCTTTTAGAAACATTGATTGAGCGTACTGCACAAGCGATCTTAGAGCGCTTTCCTTCCGTACAGCGCGTTAAACTACGAATTAGTAAACCCCAAGCATTTACCGACTGTGAAACGGTGGGTATTGAAATTGAACTACAGCGTTAATTATGAACACTCAGGATTTCCCTACTAAAGCAGAGCTAAAACAAAAGCACGAAAATAACAAATTAGAAAAGCGGTTATTAAGGGAGACCGGGCGTGCTATTGCTGACTTTAATATGATTGAAGACGGCGATAAAGTCATGGTGTGTTTATCTGGGGGTAAAGACTCATATGGTTTATTAGATATTCTATTAAAACTAAAAGCCCGTGCGCCGATTCATTTTGATATTGTGGCGGTCAACCTAGACCAAAAACAACCTGGTTTCCCTGCAGATGTGCTCCCTAACTATTTAGAAAGCATCGGGGTGGATTATCACATTGAAACGCAGGACACTTATTCCATCGTCACTCGTGTTATCCCCGAGGGCAAAACCTATTGCTCGCTTTGCTCCCGTTTGCGTCGTGGTATTTTATATCGGGTAGCAGAACAGCTGGGGGCAACTAAAATTGCGTTGGGTCACCACCGGGATGATATTTTAGCCACATTTTTCTTGAATTTATTTTATGGCGGCCGCTTAAAAGCCATGCCCCCTAAACTCCAATCCGATAATGGTAAGCATATTGTGATTCGCCCTTTATCCTATGTGGCAGAAAAAGATCTTATCGCTTATGCAAAATTACGTAACTTTCCCATCATTCCCTGTAATTTATGCGGCTCTCAGGAAAACCTAAAGCGCCAGGAAGCAAATCGTATGATTGCAGAGTGGGATAAAAAATACCCGGGACGCACATGGAATGTGTTTGGAGCACTGAATACCGTTGTACCCTCACATTTAATGGATAGGAATTTATTCGACTTTGCTAATTTAGCGATTACCGGCGAAGCAGACCCAGAGGGAGATACGGCTTTTGATGCGCAGGACTTTAGTCCAGCCCCTGAAGCGGTACGCTTTGGCGATACGGATACCGAGCCCACAGCATCAGTGCAACCTATGCCTAAGGTGATTCCTATTCAACGCCAATAAGGTGAAAAAGGCGGCTCCTGTCGCCTTATCAATGTGGTAGTAGCATAACTAGCTTACAGTCAGCACGTATTGCCAACCGAAAAGTAAACTGTTGGTACACCAGCAAGCCCTGCTTAGGGTGATTGAACTCACGAATCCCACCCTCACGCTCTGTCACCATTTGCCGCCCCCACCACTGAGCAAAGATAGGGCTCTGCTCTTGTAGCTCGGCGACCAGGGCGCGCACTTCGGGCTCATCCACATGCACCCCCACATCCGCTCGAAACTCCCCCACCACGCGCTGGGCACGGCGCTCCCAATCCACAACCAAATCACGAGCACGGGTATCTAAAAAGATATAACGCAATAAATTAGGCTTAGAGCTGCAATCTGGCCAACCTGCAAATAAATCCAACAAAGCCTGATTACGTGCCAGCACATTCCAACTGCGATCCAAAATATACGCCGGCGCAAGGATGTGATCCACGCAGTCACTTAACCCCTGCGGCAATGGCTTAAGCTCAGCTTTGTCGGCCTCGGGGTCCGCGCATTCAGCTAGATCAAATAAGTACTGCCGCTCTGCGCGAGATAAGCGCAGCGTTTTTGCTAAGCGCGCACATACCGTAGGTGAAATCGAAACATCTCGCCCCTGCTCTATCCAGGTGTACCACGTGACACTAATGGCACAAAGCTGAGCGACTTCCTCACGCCGTAATCCAGGGGTGCGACGCCGTGTTCCTACAGGCAAGCCCCAATCTTGGGGCTGTACATGCGCACGCGCCTCTCGTAGAAAATTGCCTAATACTTTGCGGCGTAAAGCCGCCGCAGAGGTATCCGCTTTAAGGTAGCTAGAATTTGTCGCACACATTAATTATCACGCAATGCAAAAGCCAACGCACGCCGTACCTCGGCTTCGTCGCGCCCACTACGTGCTATAAAATCGGCTAGCTGATCCTCTCCTATATCGCCAACACTAAAATATTGAGACTGAGGATGACTAAAATAAAATCCCGACACACTAGAAGCGGGGTGCATGGCCGAACCTTCGGTTAAAAACATTTCGATGTCTTCACAACGCATAACACGGAACATATCTGCTTTTACCGTATGCTCCGGGCACGCGGGGTAGCCAGGTGCCGGTCGAATCCCTTGGTATTTTTCACGAATAAGGGCGTCGTTGTCTAAGTCCTCGTCGGGCGCATACCCCCAAAGATCCCGTCGCACTCGAGCATGCAAGCACTCAGCAAAGCCTTCTGCAAAGCGATCACCTAGCGCTTTTAACATGATGTCAGAATACACATCCCCTTCGGCTAAAAAACGCTCCGAGTGTTTTTCTATGTCTAACCCGCCCGTTACCGCAAACATACCGATATAATCTTCGATACCGCTTGCTTTAGGGGCAATGTAGTCAGCCAAGCACTTGCTATCGACCCCTTCGCGTTTTACCGTTTGCTGGCGCAAATTACGCCAAGTAAATAACACCTCGGAGCGCGATTCATCCGTGTAGATTTCAATATCCTCACCATTGACCGTATTAGCAGGATAAAAAGCCACCACACCGTTTGCGCGCAGCCAGCGTCCATCGATGATTTTTTTCAGCATCGCCTGCCCATCCGCAAACAGCTTTTGCGCTTCTTCGCCAACCACCTCGTCCTCTAGGATACGTGGGTAACGCCCAAACAAGCTCCACGTCTGAAAAAATGGGGTCCAGTCAATAAACTTAACGATTTCGTTTAGATCAAAGTTTTTAAATAAACGACGCCCAATGAATTTTGGTTTGGGTGGGGTGTAATGATCCCAATCGATTTTTGGTGCATCTGCCCGCGCTTGCTCTAAAGAAATCAATGGTGTGTGCTGACGATTCGCATGGCGTTCACGCACCAAGTCGTACTCTTTACGTAAAGCCTCTAAATAAGGTTCGCGCGCGTCTTCTGACATCAACTGCGTGGCAACCCCAACCGAACGGCTTGCATCCGGCACATAAATCACTGGCCCATCATAATTAGGCGCAATTTTTACAGCTGTATGCACACGACTTGTGGTAGCCCCACCGATCATTAAAGGAATATTACGCTCGCGGAAATAAGGGTCTCGCTGCATTTCCGAAGCCACATAAGCCATTTCCTCTAGGCTAGGGGTAATCAAGCCCGATAAACCTACAATATCCGCATTGACCTCTTTGGCCTTAGCAAGAATCTCCGCACAAGGCACCATGACGCCCATGTTAACCACATCAAAGTTATTACACTGCAGCACCACGTCCACAATATTTTTACCAATATCATGAACATCGCCTTTAACGGTAGCAATGACGATCTTACCTTTGGAACGCACATCGCCCCCGGCCGCTTCAATTTGACGTTTTTCCTCTTCAATAAAGGGTACCAAATGCGCAACGGCTTGTTTCATTACCCGGGCGGATTTGACCACCTGTGGCAAGAACATTTTGCCCTCACCGAACAAATCCCCCACAATATTCATACCGTCCATTAGCGGCCCCTCGATGACCTCGATAGGACGACCACCACGTGCAGCTATTTGCTGACGGATTTCCTCTGTGTCTTCTACAATATATGTGGTTATACCATGCACCAACGCATGGGCTAAACGCCCCTCTACGGGTTGTTCTCGCCAGCTCAGGTCTTCTTCACGTTTTTTGCCATCGCCTTTTACGTTTTCAGCTAGCTCCACTAAACGCTCGGTATTGCTGCGTTCATCGTCGGGATCGGTTTTCCCCACTGGCTCCGCGCGATTTAAAATAACGTCTTCGACCATGTCGCGCACCACAGGGTCAATATCTGCGTAAACCCCTAGCTGTCCAGCATTTACGATACCCATCGTCAACCCTTCACGGATCGCGTAGTATAAAAACACGGTGTGAATGGCCTCGCGCATGGCTTCATTACCACGGAAAGAGAAACTAACGTTTGAAATCCCGCCCGAAGTACGTGCATGAGGAAGATTTTTATGAATCCATGTAATCGCCTGAATAAAATCTAACGCATAATTATTGTGTTCGTCTAAGCCCGTAGCTACAGCAAATACATTGGGGTCAAAAATAATATCCTCAGGCGCAAAACCAACCTGATTCACTAAGATATCGTAAGCTCGACCACAGATTTCGATACGACGCTCAAACGTGTCGGCTTGACCAATCTCGTCAAAGGCCATCACCACCGCTGCCGCCCCATATTTTTTGCAAAGCTTAGCGTGTTCAATGAACGCCGCCTCGCCCTCTTTCATGGAAATCGAGTTCACAATCGCCTTGCCTTGCACGCACTGTAAGCCCGCTTCAATCACAGACCATTTAGAGCTATCGATCATAATCGGCACGCGTGAAATATCCGGCTCAGAAGCAATTAAATTCAAGAACCGCTTCATAGCTGCCTCGGAGTCCAACATGGCTTCATCCATGTTGATATCAATGATTTGCGCCCCGTTTTCTACCTGTTGGCGCGCCACATCCAACGCCTCTTCATACTTTTCCTCGCGAATCAAGCGCAAGAAGGCTTTACTGCCGGTTACGTTGGTGCGTTCACCCACGTTCACAAACAGGCTGTCCTCATCAATATTTAAGGCCTCAAGCCCAGATAAACGCGTTTTAATGGGGATATTTGGCACCTGACGCCGTGGCAGTGATTTGACTTGCTCCACAATCGCACGAATATGCTCTGGCGTGGTACCACAGCACCCCCCTACCATATTCACCAGACCCGCTTGAGCAAACTCGTGTAACAGGCTGGATGTGTCTTTAGGGGTTTCATCAAAACCCGTTTCTGCCATAGGGTTAGGTAATCCAGCATTGGGATATACACACAAATAGGTATCACAGATTTTAGATAGCTCTGCAATATACGGGCGCATCAACGCCGCTCCCAACGCACAGTTCAGCCCTATCGTCACAGGGCGCGCATGACGTACAGAGTTCCAGAATGCCTCAACCGTTTGCCCTGATAATATACGCCCCGAAGCATCTGTCACTGTGCCTGATACCATCACTGGCAAACGGATACCACGCTCCTCGAACACGGTTTCCACTGCAAAAATAGCCGCTTTGGCATTAAGGGTATCAAAAATGGTTTCGATCAAAATAATATCGACCTCGCCATCAATCAAGCCATTCAATTGCTCTGTATATGCATCACGCAACTGCGCAAAAGTGATGTTGCGAGCGGCCGGGTCATTGACGTCAGGGGAAATGGAAGCGGTTTTAGGTTGCGGCCCCAATACACCTGCCACAAAGCGTGGTTGCTCTGGTTGGGTATACGCATCACAGGCCTCCCGCGCCAACCGAGCAGAAGCCAAGTTGAGCTCATAAGCAATGTCATAAAGCTCGTAGTCGCCTTGCGCTACTGCGGTTGCTCCAAAGGTATTCGTACAAATCACATCCGCCCCAGCTTCTAAATATTGGCGATGGATCGCTTGAATAATGTCGGGGCGTACTAAGGACAAAAGCTCATTGTCACCTTTCAGGTCTTTATGGTGAGCCTTAAAGCGCTCCCCACGAAAATCCTCTTCGGAAAGCTTGTATTGTTGAATCATGGTACCCATCGCACCATCCAAAATAACAATACGTTCACCAAGCAAACGCACAAAGTCAGCAGCACGAGTATACGAATCCAGAGGATAGGGAGCGGCAGGATAAGACACGGTAAATTCCTACAAAGTGTATCAATTAAGCAACAAAAAATAGAAAGTGAGCTAATCCAGTACACACACTTTCCTTAGCTACGTTTTAATTGTAGCCTTAGCACAGCATTACGCTGAATTTACATCATAGAAACAAAGGTTTATATAGGCGAACGCTAGAGTCTAACGGATTCTATATAACTTTCAGTCCTATACAGGAAACGTAACCGTATAACGGCAAAACGTGCTGCCCCCGCAACGGTATTAGCTCATCACTAAGCCCGATACTGGCCTTTGTTTTCTACCTGAATCATCCGTGCTTACGGTTTACTTTCATGGCGTGCGGGGACGCGCGCCCAGCAGGTATATTCATGAAATTTTCTTTTTATCGTCCGAGTCTAAGTCTACTCGCTAGTCTGCTTTCCGCTTCCGCTTTTGCACAAGCTCCTGTCAAAGAGCTAGATCATATTGTTGTCACCGCGGCGCGTGCGCCCCAATCAGAACAAGAGGCAATCGGCGATATCAGTGTCGTCTCAGCAGAAGAAATCGCTCGTGCAGGCCAGAACAGCGTAGCTGAAATCCTCGCCCGCCAACCTAGTATCGAGTTTTACAATAGTGGCGGACCACAAACCACGACAGGGGTATCGATCCGCGGCGCCGAGGCACGCCATACATTAGTGTTAGTCAATGGCATGCGTATCAACAGCAGCGTCAATGGTAGCGCCAACTGGAATGCGATCGACCCAGCCAGTATTGAGCGCATTGAAATTGTACGAGGCGCGGCAAGCAGTCTTTATGGTTCCGATGCAATTGGTGGCGTAATTAATATCATCACCAAACAAGGTGCTGCTCACCAGCCCGCCCAGCTCTACGGATCGATTGGCTATGGCAGCCACCGTACCGTCAAAACCCACTTAGGGATGGATGGTGGCTCTGAAAGGCTCAGCTATAACTTTAACGCCAGCTTTGCTGATAGCAAGGGTTTTAATGCCACAAACAAAGACAACACTTTTTCCTACTACGCTGACAAAGACGGCTACCAAAGTCATAGCCTTAGTGGTGCCCTCGCTTATGAATGGGCTACTGGGCAAAAAATAGGAATAAACGCGTATAACAACTACATCAATGGGGATTTTGATGCGGGCGAGTTGATTCGAGACGCTTTTACCCAAACCCGCCAACAAAGCTATGATCTTTATAGTCAAAATCGCCTTGGTGCTAACTGGCTCAGCACTTTAAACTTTGGTCTAAGTAAAGAGCAAGTGGTAAACCCTGCCTATGACAGTCGCTTTAGTACGCTACAACGGCAATATCGCTGGCAAAACGATTGGGATTTAAGCGCCCATCAACAGCTCGCTTTTATCGTAGAGCGTCTCGAGGAGCGCATCACACATCAGTTGACTTATACGGATACCAACCGCAACACCAACGCTGTGGCGGCTATTTACCGGGCTCAATACGGACAGCATCGCGTCCAAGCGAGCCTACGCAATGACAATATCAGTGGTTTTGGGCATCGTATGACCGGCGGGCTCGGTTATGAAATGGATTTAAACGATTCATGGACCATCGGTGCGGCGGCGAATACGGGTTTCAAAGCCCCTTCTTTTTCTGATTTGTACTATCCCTTGGACTGGGGCTTTCAAGGCAATCCTAACTTAAAAGCTGAAAAATCTCGTAATGTCGAAGCCTCTCTTGGCTACGATGACGGAACCAGTCAATTCAAAGTCACCGCTTTTCAAAATAAAGTCCGTGATCTGATTGACCCCTATGTGTGTAATGACAACTTTGAATGTACCGCGCTAAATGTTGATCGCGCTACGATCCGCGGTGTGTCATTATATGGAGCACATGATATGGGCTCCGTTCGTCTATGGGCAGCGGCAGACTTCACCAATCCGCGCGACGACAGTAGCCGTAATCAGCTAGTACGCCGCGCAAAACAAAACATCAAAGCCGGGGTGCAATATCAATGGCAAGTGCTTGATCTAGGCGCAGAATACCAATACGTAGGCAAGCGCTATGAAGACAAAGCCAACCAAACCCAGCTAGGTGGCTATAGTTTAGTGAACTTAACGGCTGATTATGCGCTCAGTAAAACCATGACCGCCCAGATCCGTTGGAATAATATTTTTGATAAAACGTATCACAACAGCTATGGCTACAACATGCCTGGTTCCAATGTGTTTGTGAACCTGTCTTGGCGTATGTGATGCAAGTTATACGCCGATGGCTTTTAGTAAGCGTAGCACTGCTGTACTGTGGCAGCAGTGCCGCTTATGAGCGCGTTATTAGCCTAGCCCCACATATCACGGAGCTCATTTACGCTATTGGTGCTGAAGATAAGCTCATTGCCACGGTCAACAGCAGTGACTACCCTCCTGCCGCCAACCAGCTCCCTCGGGTTGGGGATGGGGTCAGCATTTCTGCTGAAGCCTTACTTGCCTACGCCCCTGACTTAGTATTGGCTTGGCAGCCTACTGCACAATTACAACGCCTTGAGTCCGTCTTGGCTCAAAGCCAAATTACGCTGCAGTATATTCAGCCTCAGTCACTCACCGAGATCCCACAAGCCGCCCTAACATTAGGTCAATGGTTAAACCGCGTTGAGCAGGCAGAACAAATCAGCGCCGAGTGGCAACAGCGTATCGCTCAACTGCCTGCTCCGCCCCCTCATACCAGTGCCCTGATTCTTTTAAATATAACCCCACTCTATGGGCTCAATGACCCCATGCTAAATGATGTGCTCCGGCATTGTGGTCTATACAATTGGATCCCCGCCGATCAGCCTGTGATGACTGCTATTACGCTTGAACAACTATTACAGCACCCCGCTCAGACCCTTATTTCTAGCGATACGCTCGACGAGCTTGCTCCGCTACTGCAGCTGCTGGAACCCTTTTATTCACAGTCACCCCACATTTTGTTTGTAAATGCGGATCATTTTTATCGGGCTGGGCCTCGGTTAATCGAAGCCACTGAAGCGCTATGCGCACAAGTTCAGGCCCAAAACGAAGCCCAATAGGACGAAAAAGAACAAAATCGTTTATGCTTAGGGGGTATGATTGAAATAGTCACTATTTTCACCACCTGAAGTACAAAAATGATGAATCCAACTACCCCTAACGATCCTTTTATTATTGCTGGAAAAACCTATTCCTCACGTCTATTGGTTGGCACTGGAAAATACAAAGACTTTGAACAAACGCGTGCCGCCATTGATGCAAGTGGTGCGGAAATCATCACAGTGGCTATACGTCGCACTAACATCGGTCAGGACCCAAACCAGCCTAGCCTATTAGACTATTTGCCCCCTTCGGAATTTACTATTTTACCTAATACAGCAGGCTGCTATAGCGCTGAGGATGCTGTACGCACCTTACGTTTGGCGCGCGAGCTACTCAACGGCCATAAGCTCGTCAAACTAGAGGTTTTAGGTGATCCGAACAACCTGTTTCCTAATATGCCCGAAACACTTAAAGCCGCAAAAACACTTGTGGATGAGGGCTTTGATGTGATGGTGTATTGTGCCGATGATCCGATTCAATGCAAGATGCTCGAGGACATTGGCTGCGTTGCGATTATGCCCCTGGCCTCACTGATTGGCTCGGGCATGGGTATTATCAACCCTTGGAATCTACGCTTGATTATTGATCAAGCCACCGTACCCGTATTAGTCGACGCTGGAGTAGGCACCGCCTCTGATGCCACCATCGCTATGGAGCTCGGTTGCGACGGTGTGCTAATGAACACCGCTATTGCGGGCGCTCAAGACCCGATTCGTATGGCCAGCGCTATGAAACATGGCGTACTAGCAGGTCGCCAAGCCTATTTAGCCGGCCGCATCCCGCGCAAATATTATGATGCAGACCCAAGCTCCCCACTCGAAGGTATGATTCACTCCCGTAGCAATGCATAACATCCCTAATACCCTTACCATTGCCGGCGTCGACCCGTCTGGGGGCGCTGGCGTATTTGCTGATATTAAAACCATGAGTGCCTTAGGCGCTTATGCTACAGGTGTTGTGGCAGCGCTTACTGCACAAAATACCCAAGGGGTCACTGGCATTTATCCGGTTGACCCTGCTTTTATTAAGCAGCAAATTGACACCCTTTTTAACGATATCAGCATCGATGCCGTCAAGCTCGGCATGCTTGGACAGCAACCTGTGATCCGCACTGTGGTAGAAGCGCTCACACACTGGCAGCCAACTCATATTGTGTTAGACCCCGTCATGATCGCTAAAAGTGGGGATCACTTGCTAGAAAAAGCCGCCATCGCAGAAATGCGAGAAGCCTTGCTTCCTTTAGCCACGATGATCACCCCTAATCTTCCCGAGGCAGGTGTATTTTTAGAGCAGCGCCCAGCAGAAACGGTGAAGGAAATGTATGCCGTTGCGGAAAAGCTCCGACGCTTAATGGCGGACGCCGATCATCGCTGGGTACTTTTAAAAGGGGGGCATTTGCCAGGCAATGAGTGCACGGACCTCCTTTATAACGGCGATCAAATGATCGAAATGCCCGCGCAACGCATTCCCACTAAAAACACTCATGGCACAGGTTGTACCTTGTCTGCGGCTTTAGCCGCACTGCTCCCCCAGTCCTCGTCCGTCCCCAAAGCCGCCAAAGCAGCAAAAGCTTATTTATACAATGCAATTGCTCGCTCTAACGAGCTTCGGGTCGGCTCTGGCCATGGGCCTGTACATCATTTCCATGCTTGGTGGAAACCGTTACCCTCTACTGATTAACCTTGATGACGCCATCACGGCGTTCTTTATAAGTCTTACTATCCATGAGTCAGCCTTTAACCGGTATTATTGTGGCAATGCAAGAAGAACTTGAAGTGGTCTTGCAGTCCCTCCAGCAGCCTCAAGCCCACCAACGAGCGGGCATGACGTTTTATCAGGGTATCTATGCTGGTAGCCCTGTTGTCGCTGTTATTTGCGGGGTGGGTAAAGTCAACGCCGCGCTTTGCACGCAAATTCTTATTTCTGAATTTCATACCCAACGCATTATTAATATCGGCGTCGCCGGTGGGCTGCATCCAGAGATTCAACCTGGCGACGTTGTCATTGCCGACACGCTCATGCAGCACGATATGGATTTACGCCCGCTTGGCTTAGCTCGTGGGCATTTTTACCGCATGGATACCCATGCTTTCCCCTCTGACCCCATGCTATTACAATGGGCACGCCAAGCGTGTGCCGATCTAAAAAACCACCGTTTTTTTGTTGGGCGTATCGTAACAGGGGATCAATTTATTGCCAGTCCAGAGCTAGCTCAAGAATTACATCAACACTTTGATGCATTGGCTTGCGAAATGGAAAGCGCCAGCATTGCGCAGGTTTGTTTTTTAAACCACATTCCTTTTATCTGCATCCGCTCTATTTCAGATAATGCGAACACGGGTGCACACATGGATTTTGCTCAATTTACTCCTATTGCTGCGGCCAATGCCACGACGCTATTGCAAAGTATGATTCCTTTGTGCCAAATTAATGCCGATACCATTGAGTTCAAGGCATAATAAGTCTTTACGATTGGTTAATGTCTTTTTTTATTGTCCTGCTACTGTGAACCTGCTATGAATATCAACGCGCTGTCTGAAGTCGAACTTGCCCGCTATTACATGGTTGAACAACAAATTCGTCCTTGGTATGTCGAAGACGAAAAGGTATTGCAGGCCTTATTCGATGTACCACGCGAGCATTTTGTCCCTCCTGCTTTCAAAGGCATGGCTTTTGCTGATACCGAAATCCCGCTCATTATTGATGCCGTCGATACCAACGAATACATGCTAAAACCCGTCATCGAAGCACGCTTAGCGGTTGAACTCAACCTAAAGCCCACCGATGGAGTGCTGGAAATCGGCACAGGGTCCGGTTATCAAGCCGCCCTACTCGCTCGTCTGGCTCAGCAGGTCACTTCGGTAGAGATCAATAGCACCCTAGCTGCCTTTGCCACAGAAAATCTGCAACGCCAACACGTACAAAATGTAAATGTAGAAATCGGCGACGCCCACGAGGGCTGGGGCACGACGGAATATGATGCTATTTTGCTTACCGGTTCCGTCCCAGTTGTGCCCGATGCACTCAAATACCAGCTCTGTATTGGCGGCCGGCTCGTGGCAGTAGTCGGGCGCTCTCCAGTTATGACGGCTATGCGTATTACACGTACCAGTGCCGCTAGCTTTGAGACCACGCCTCTTTTTGATACGGTCATCAAGCCTTTACGTGGCAGCCGCGTCACCCGCTTTCAGTTTTAAATGATGAAAAAAAAGCTGTGTGGTTTTATCTTCGCTGGCCTATTGATAGCCACCCAAGCGGTAGCCACACCGCTCGACCTTTGGCAAGCGTGGCTGCTTGCCCAACAACATGACCCCATCTATGCGGCACAACGCGCACAAACACAGGCCTCTCAAGAGCAAATTGCACAAGCTCGAGCTCGTTTATTACCCGCCGTTGATGCCGTCGCAGGTATCACACACAACGACACCCGCCGCGCTAGCCGCCTGAATCAAAGCAGTGATACCCGTGTTAATCAATGGCAGCTGCGGTTAAGCCAACCCCTTTTTGACTTATCGGCTATCGCCCAGTTTGAACGCTCTCGTTACTTGGCATCAATTGCTGTTTTTGATTTGGAAAATGCCAAACATGAGCTCATGTTACGTGTAGCTCAAACATATTTTGCTATTTTATCTGCCCAAGACAACCTGCGTTCCCTTCAAAGCCAAAAACAAGCTATAGAGCAACAACTCGCTGCCGCGCAACAAAACTTTGCCTTAGGTGGAGCCACCATCACTGACACCTACGAAGCACAATCTCGTTTAGATTTACTCAATGCTCAACTTGTCATCGCCGAAAACAACCTCACTACCGAAAAAAACCAACTAAGTCGTATTTTAGGGCGGCCTGTGCAACATATTGCTCCGCTTCATCACCAAGCAACCTTGCCCACCCCCGAGCCCTTAGATCCCCACGCGTGGGTGCAACAAGCCAGCCTGGGCAATTTGTCCTTAATGCGAGCTAGCCTTGCTATGCAGGCCCAACAATATCAGCTCAAAGCGGATCAACACGAACACACCCCTACGGTGACACTACAAGCTCGTAGCGGCAGTCAAAGCAACATGGGAGTATCTGGCCCTAACACCAGCCCTCGTTCTTTGGATAGCAGCATAGGTGTGGAACTAAGCATTCCTTTATACCAAGGTGGTGCTATAGCCTCTAGAGTGCGAGAAAACGCTTCTCTTTTACAACAAAAGCATTACGAACAAGAAAATGCGCGACGCCAAGCAGAAGAGCAAGTCCGTAGTTATTTTAGTGGTGTATTGGCGGGCTTACACGAAGTGAAAGCCCTAGAGGCAGCAGAAAAATCTAGCCGTGCTGCATGGGAAGCCAACCAAACTGCTTATGAGATTGGTGTACGCATTAATATTGACGTACTTAACGCCCAACAACAGCTTTATGAAACTCAGCGTGCGCTTGCTCAAGCTCGTTACAATACCCTATTGCAGGGGCTACGCCTGAAGCAAGCAGCTGGGTTATTACGCGCTGAGGATATAGCCGCGTTAAATACATTGCTAGCACCAGCTAACTCATCACTAATGCAATGACCGCATCGCATTATTGTGGAGCGCGAATTTTTTTGACTAAGGCCGTCGTTGATCGATCAAATGCGATTGGGATGGCAACGGCGTCCCCGCCCCAACTGCGCACTAAGGCCGTCTCTGGCAGAGTTTCCATATCATAGTCCCCACCTTTTACGATTAAATCCGGCTTAAGTTCAGCAATCAATTGCTCCGGTGTGGACTCCGTAAAAATGGTGACCGCAGTCGTGGATGCCAAAGCGGCTAATAAAGCACAACGATCCTGCTCCTGATTAATGGGTCGATCAGAGCCTTTATTCAGGGTACGCACCGATTGATCAGAATTGACCGCTACTATTAAGCTGGCACCTAGCTGTGCCGCTTGATCCAAATAGCTTGCATGGCCACGATGCAAAATATCAAACACCCCATTCGTAAAGACCAATGGGCGAGGCAGTTCCCCTGCTGCCACCGCCCTAATCAGATCGCTACGAGAATAGATTTTTTTCTCAAAGCTAGGCATATTAATTAAGCCACAACTATTTTTTTGCTCAGGTCTTTACGATAACGATTTAACGCCGAAGGAGACTCAAAGTCTTCTCCCATCAGCAGCGACATATTATGCAAAATACGTGTGCTGACCTTGCCTTCCCATTCTTTATCAAAGCGGATCTGGTTGTCGAGCCAGTTTTCTAACCAACCAGGTGATGGCAGTTTAGATTGCACGGTGTCATTAGGGAACATGGACTTGTTCACGTGCAAATTCGTAGGGTGTAGAGCCTGAGCTGTACGATGCGCCGATGCCATCAATACGCCAATTTTAGAAAAAGCCAAACGTGTTTCTAATTCTGCCTGCTCATCACCTAACTTTAGAGCGCGACGCATATAGCGTAAATATGCTCCAGCATGGCGTGCTTCGTCCTGAGCCACGATCTGATAAATGGCTTTAATCACCGGCTCGGTATGCCATTCTGCAGCACGGCGATACCAGTGATTAAGACGAATCTCACCACAGAAGTGCAGCATTAGGGTCTCCATGGCTGGAGCAGGGTCAAATTCGAAACGTACTTTGTGCAATTCCTCTTCGGTAGGCACCAGCTCTGGACGAAAACGTCGTAAGTACTCAATTAAAACCAATGAGTGTTTTTGCTCTTCAAAAAACCACACCGACATAAATGCACAAAAATCACTGTCATCGCGGTTATCACGCAGAAACATTTCTGTCGCCGGCAAAGCAGCCCATTCAGTAATGGCGTTCATTTTAATGGTGTAAGCCTGCTCATCTGTGAGCTTGCTACCATCAAAATCATCCCATGGAATATCGTGTGCCATATTCCATCGTACTGCTTCCATGGATTTAAAGAGTTCAGGGTAAAGCATAGTTATCCTTATGGTATTGGTGGAGTGGTAACAAGACACAATGCTTACACCACTGCATAACACGTATTAGTCTGAAATTATTTGTTTAAATCTAATACGCGTATTCTTCAAAAAAATGACCATTGCCAATATACAACAGCCATTTAGCCTAGAGTTAACGCACTAATGCCCATAGTGCAACCACAACAGCTACGCCTAGTACAGCGCATAATGCGGCCAATAGCCGATTATTTTGTTGCTGCGACTGACGTAACAAACGTAATTCATCATGAAGCGCCGGCAAAGCATCAGGGCGACTTAAATTTTCGTAAACCAAACGGGGAATTTGGGGAAGTAGTTGTGACCACTGCCCGGCCTCTTTGGTTAAACGCTCTTTTAAGCCTTGAGCTCCTATGCGCTGACGCATCCAGTTTTCTAAATAGGGTTTAGCCGTATCCCAAAGATCTAACTCAGGATCCAGGTCACGCCCCATGCCTTCAACGTTTAATAACGTTTTTTGCAACAAAACCAACTGCGGTTGAATCTCTACATTAAAACGCCGCGAGGTTTGAAATAAGCGTAATAACACCTGACCGAGCGATATTTGCGACAAGGGTCGGTCAAAATAGGGTTCACAAACGGCACGTACGGCGCCCTCTAGCTCTTCCTCACGCGTGTCAGGGGGTACCCAGCCTGACTCGATATGCAGCTGTGCAACTCTCCGGTAGTCACGCTGGAAGAAAGCCAAAAAATTTTGGGCTAAATAGTTTTTATCAAACTCAGAGAGTGAGCCCACAATCCCAAAATCTAGTGCAATATAGCGCCCTAACGTGGCCGGATCATCAGAAACATAAATATTACCTGGGTGCATGTCCGCATGGAAAAAGCCATCGCTAAAAACCTGACTAAAAAAGATTTCAACGCCCTTGCGAGCCAAATCTTTTAAGTCAACACCGGCTTCGAGTAAGCGATCAACTTGGCTAACTGGTATGCCTTTCATGCGTTGCATGGTAAAAACATTTGTCGCGCAATAGTCCCAATACACCTCGGGAACTATTAATAAATCAGCACGCCCTGTTTCTGGTCCAAAATTTCGACGCAATTGACTACAGTTAGAAGCTTCGCGAATTAAATCTAGCTCATCATGCAAATATTTTTCGAATTCAGCCACTACCTCGCGCGGGCGTAAACGTCGCGCATCTACTAATAGACGCTGCACTATGTTGGCAAAGGTGCGCATCAACGCCAAGTCTTTGTCTATGACCTCGCGCATACCTGGTCGCAACACTTTGACCGCCGCCTCGCGCCCATCAGGCAAAATAGCAAAATGGACTTGTGCAATCGATGCCGAAGCCACTGGATCGACTTCGAAGTGTTTAAAAATCACATGCGGCGATGCACCCAGTGCTTTCTCTACCGTTTTTGCGGCTAGCTCTGATGAAAACGGGGGAACACGATCCTGTAATCGAGCAAGCTCCTGCGCTATATCCGCAGGAATCAAATCGCGCCGTGTAGACAGGACCTGACCAAACTTAACAAAAACGGGACCAAGCGCCTCCAGGGCTAGACGTAAACGCACCCCACGGCTTAATTTCGGTTGACGTCCCAAGCGTACCCAACGTAATAAACGATGCGTCCATGGGTGTTGAATACTTGAAAGCACCAGCTCATCCAGACGGTACTTAAAAGCAATGTATAAAATAAAGATAAACCGACGAATGCGCAGCATGGTTTATCCTTTTAGGGCGAGCAAATGAGTACGTTGCTCAAGAGCTTGCAAACGTTGCTCTAACTGCTGCAATTGCACTTGCCAGCTATGCAGATAATCGCGACTGACTAAGATACCGCTTTCCTCGCCCAAAAACTCGGCCACGTTTGCCTGCAGGTGTTGCTGTGTGCGCTGACCAAAACCGATCAACTGCTTTAAAGCAGCCATTACACGCACAGCGATAATATCCCCCGTAAAGCGTGCAATCTCGGCTTCGGGGTCCAAGCGCAACTGGCTTAACACTTGAGCTAATGCATTTGCTAAGCCCGCATCGCCTTGGATATGCACCAAAGCTAATAAAGCGTCGGGATCTTTTGTGGCCAACGCCGCTGGCAACTGATTAAGCCGTGGGGTTGGTATAGCCAACTGCACATCTGCCACAATAGCTGGATCTGTTAACTGCAGCAAACCAGCATAAGTGAATGTTAGCGGTAAATCTAAGGCCCCTACACGCAATAACAATGTACGCCCAGCATATACGGCTAAACGCTCTTGCGCCCATGGCTCCCGGCTTAAAACGGCATTAAGCGCCCGCACAAGCAGTGTTGTGGGGCGCATAGCTGCCGGTATAGGCAGCGAAGCAAAAAGGGTTGGTAACGACACAATCCACCTATAGCTTGGATAAAACCTTAGTTTAACCCGTAGTATAAGGGATTAGTGGCTTGGGTTAATCTGTTGGATACCAGCCAACAACCAACCGCTATTATCCGCTTTGTAAAGGTTCCAAACCTCTTCAAAACTAAATGCTTCAGAGTCTGGCGTTTCGCGTAACATGCCTGAATAGCGTACGCTAGCCAAATGTCCGTCCGCCACTTTTTCAATACCCAACAGCTCAGCATTCAACAACACGATCTGTGTTTGTTGCCCGCCCTCGCGTGCTGTGATTTCTGGGGTGAGCTCTTTCAGTAAGTCATCCGTTAGGTATTCGCGCAATGCAGCAGGATTACCCTGATCCCATAGCTCCTGAATATGGCGGAATTGCTGTTTAGCATTATTTAAAAAGACCGAGATATCAAAATCAGCTGGGATAAACCAAGAAGGATCAATTTCTTGAGTCGATGACTGAGCGCTTGCTGCAACGGAGGCAGCCCCTGCCGTTGCCGCCGTAGACCCCATTGCAGGGGACGACGCCGGCATTTGTGGCGATGACTCACGATACATTGGGGCAGATGTATTCGCCGCCTGCGTAACTGGGCGTGCTGCACCACCACGTAAACGACGTACCAAGAACATCACCGCAAAAATCACTAGACCAATAAGCACCATGCTAGACAGTGCTTCTAACAAGGGCCCGCCTAAGCCTAGGCTAGATAATAGCGCCGCAATGCCCAAACCTGCCGCAATCCCTGCAATAGGACCTAAAAAGCGAGAAAAACCGCTTTTGGGCTGCTGCGCAGCACTATTACGAGCCGCATTGGCATTGGCCGGTGTGGCCGCATTGCGATTGGCTGTAGCAGCTGGTGGCTGCACAGCTTGACGTTGTTTCATAACATTAGTGGATTGGCGCCCGAAGCTTTTGCCCCCGCCAATTCGACGTGCCTCGGCATCAAACGATGCCGTCAACATAGTAAGGGTAGATATCGCAAGAACGGCTACCGCCGCAAAACGGGATAAACGTTTAGAAATCATAAATGCTCCTGTGGGCGGTATCACCCCACCCTATACAGTGGATGTAAACTGACTATAAGCTGACAGCATAGCATAAAAAGGGCTTTTACTTTATTTTTTCCGCTCACATAATGCTTTTCAGTGCCGTCTTAGTTTCCTCTGACAACGGTTTTTTTTGGCGTGTTTCTCGATCTGCTGTCACGATCACGGTTTTACCTACAGCCACACAGGTATCCCCTACAAAAATCACTTGCTCTGTTGTAAAAGAGGTTGTGCCAATATGTATGACTCGTGTTCCTATAGTGACCGTATTCGGCCATGTTAGCTCTGCCAAATAATCCACAGAAATATGAGCCATCATAAACATGGTTTTACCATGTCCTAGTTTATGTTTAGGATCACGTAACAACTGCACACGCCCCACTTCTAAAAGTGTTACGTACACGGCATTATTAATATGACCCTGAGCATCCGTATCACGGTAACGCAAGCGCTCTTCTAAGCGTAAGGGATACTCCTCCAATCTATATTTATTTTTCTGCATTTTTCCTCCAAAAACAGCAAAAGCAGCATCTTACAACGATGCTGCTTTCAGACCACTCTGCGTACATAGATCAAACCATACCAGCCTGCATTAAATAGACAAAAACCTCGATATCATACACATTTTTACCTAAAAATTAAAAACACTTTAGATGACACCATGTCACCAATCTTAACTAAAAAAACCATGTTAATTCTCGCCATACATAATCTGCTCAAACCAATATCTAGGGCCTTGCCCTTGATCCGGTCCTAGAGCCGAAAATCCACCGTCTACAGGTATATCTACACCTGTAATCCAGCTAGCTTGCATAGAGGCCAAAAAATACACCACAGAAGCCACTTCCATTCCATCCCCTACCCTCCCTAACGGGTGCATAATAGCTCCAACCCTATCCGCTAACAAGCGGTCCTCATTAACCATCTCGGCTAATGTTGGAGTCCACGTCCATGCGGGAGACACCGAAACCACCCGAATTTTTTTAGGTGCTAACTCCACTGCTAAACTCTTCGTTAAATGCAAAACGGCGGCTTTAGAAACGGGGTAAAGAAGACGATTACGCGCTGCTATTTTCCCTCCAATACTCCCCATATTAATAATCACAGCCCCCTCGGCCATAATAGTAGCGACCTGTTGCGCCATTATGGCTGCAGAAACAACATTCACGCTCAAACTAGCATGCCACTGTTCACGGGTTGAATAAAAGCCATGGTCTTGATAAACACAAGCATTATTAACTAACACATGAACACCACCAAATGTGGCCTTTATTTTATTTATAGTCGCCTCTATCGCTATATCATCTTGAATATCCAGTAATAAAAAATGTACCTTCTCCCCCAGTTCTTTTACTAAACGCTCACCACTTTCTTGATCTTGATCAGCTACAATGACGTTATCTCCAGCATTAGCAAATGCCCGTACAATAGACGCTCCGATACCCTTTGCACCCCCTGTTACCAATACTACTCTAGACATGCTCGTCCTCCCCAAATAAGGTAGACATACATGCTTTAGGATAAATCGAAGCTATTAAGCGCATACTATTTAATGATGCCTCATGCATAGCCGGTGGTGCTCCACATGCAGCGGCCGGAACAATAACCTTATATCCCATATCCACTGCATGACGCACAGTACTCTCTACCACCGAATGTGTAGCCACCCCAGCAATAACAAGACGCGATGGAGTCAAGTTCTGCAGTACAGCCTCAAGCTGAGAAGAATAAAAAGCATTAATCCTATTATGTGTAATAACGAACTCTCGCTCACAATCAATCAGGGGCTCTAGTCCCTTATAAAACTCACACCCCCAGCTCCCCTCTTGGACTGCCTGCAACTGTCTAACCCCATTAAAAATGGGGGCATTATGTGGTAAATCCGCATAATCTTTTCTATAAGCTACACGTACGTGAACAATAGGAATACTGTTATGGCGTGCCTGCTGCAAAAGCGACATAGCGGCTTGAATAATATCTTTTCTTTGAGGACTATTTTCCTCAATTCCAACTCGTATTTTCCCTCGCTCATGCAACACTTCATTCTGGTAGTGTAGTGCTATCAATACAGTCGTCACAGGCAGCTCCCAAACGTTAAATATGAATCTCTAAATTAGAATGCACATCTTCTCTATTTATAAGATTGACTTGTTTCATATATAACTTCCAACCCTCATCTACGCGTAAAAGCTTATAAATATATGAGCCAGCTAAAAGACGTTGCGTGCCTGCTCTACTTTCCACACATTGAAATGTAGCGCGGGCGACTATATACCCCCGCTGATCTTCTCCCTCAATGGTGATGTTTCCCAATAAACGAGAAGACTGTGTTGGAGGCTGCTGCGACCAGTTCCTCGCATTCTCTAAGCGCTTTATTCGTAGCTCTCTTAACATCGCGTTTTCCCAAAATAGGGAAATATGATCATACGGACTTGTCTGCGCAAAGGATTGTGGCACCCAGTACATTCCATCTTCTGTCCACAGATTAAGCCACTCTTGCCAACGCTTCTCATCAAGTAATCTTGCTTCAAAATATAAAAACTGTTTAATCGCCTCTCGATCCTCTTTAGCTAGTGCTGTTGAGCGAAGCGTATCCACACTCACATCAAAATCAATATCAAATAGCATTTTCTCCCCCTTAATCCTCTAGCATGTAGGCTTTCCAAGCACGATATAAGTTACGCACAGGTAATTCACTTGTTCCATTAATTGCCTTATACCCTCCAGGAATAGCTACATCCGTTCCGTGATATCGATGCATACTAATCCAGTCTCCTCCATCAACCAGATTTCCCTCCTGACAGCGGCCATAAAGCTCTACATCGTCAGGCATTACATTGGAAGACGGTGAGTTAATTAAGTTGGCGTACATTAAGCCGCGATGAAATAGCTCATCGGGCACCCCTTTCAAGCGGAATAACTGAATTTCTACTTCTGTCTCATTCACAGAAACAGGACGAATGACTCGAAACTGCTGGAAAACCGTATGTGGGGAGCCGCTACCATACAAAACCGTGTTATGTCGATTTTCACTTAAGATCTCTAGTGCACGCTCAGCACCATATGCCTCGCTTAAAAGCTCATAATGGCGCTTAGATACAGGATCTGTTTCTATCGACCCCGGATCAAAGATACCCTCCATATAACCATGGCCATGATCAAATGCATAAAGATCTAACTTTTCCCAAAAAGCATACGGCTCACCATTACCGGCCATAATATGTAGCTCTAAAGGCATATGTCCTTCTTGCTCTGCTTGCTTCTTAGCAGCAGCATGTGAGGACTCGTGCGTCACTACTGCATGCATTGTGTCATGCAGATTCTCATAAAAGACTTTCCAGTTAGAAGGCTGCTTTACTTTAAAACTGCCTTTTACTACCTCAACCTCTCCTAATGGAGAGCGATCACAAAGATTATCTAGGGAGCTAATTACACCGCCTAAAAACTCTTGTAGTCCAATACCGCTTTCTGACTGATTCGCAAAAACAAAACCTCGATAACTTTCAACACGTGCAACACGACGCATTGAAAAATCCGGGTGTTTAGGATCAAAGCAGGTACCCTCGAAGCCCGCCCTCATAGGAGCTGCTAAATGCTGCCCATCTAATTTGAATGTCCAAGCATGATAAGGGCAGCGAAAAAACTTCCCTGTATTGCCACACCCCTTCGCCACTACCTGCGCTCCCTTGTGGGGACAGCGATTATAAATAACATGGACATTATTATCACTACCACGCACCATAATGACCTGCTGAGTGCCCAAAGTAGTTGTAATATAGTCTCCTATATTAGGAACTTGGCTTTCATGACCAATATATACCCATATTTTTCCATAAATACGTTCCATTTCCATGTCAAAAATGACCGGATCAGTATAGAGATTTTTATGGACACTATCATCTCTAACCATAGCCCTAATATCCGATTTTGAATATTTAATCATTATCTCCTCCTTACAATTTACAATCTACAGAAAAAGGATCTTTATAATCACTAAAAATCTTTTCCACAGTTTTATTAGTTAAGACGCCATCATCATTTAAATAAACCTCTCTCATGTAGTAGTCCTGAATTGGATAATTATTATTATTAAATCTAAATTTACCTCTAACAGACTCAAAATCTGCTTTTTTTATTTCTTCTCTTAGCCTTTCAGTATCTTTATAATTACCATCTATATTTTTAATAGCAGAGCTAATAAGTTGAGCCGCATCATAGCCTTGAGCTGCATACATCGATGGCAATCTGCCGTACTTTTTCTTAAATAACTGAACAAACCTTTTGTTTGCTTCATTGTCTAAATCGGGCGACCATTGCGCAGCATTCATCATCCCTCGCATAGGATCACCAACAGCTTTAATGGTATCTTGATCTGCTGAAAACCCAGGGGTATATATAGCTAACTGTTGATTCAACCCTGCACTTACTAGTTGTTTAATAAAACCTACCCCCATCCCTCCAGGCAAAAAGAAAAAAACTGAATCTGCTCCCGATGCTCTAATTTGAGCAATCTCTGCAGAGTAGTCTAGCTGACCTAATTTTACGTAAATCTCATCAGCAATATTCCCTTTAAAGAAACGCTTAAAACCATCAATGGATTCGCGCCCTCCGGGGTAATTAGGTGCAATTAAAAACACACTTTTATATTTTTTATCATTAATATACTTACCCATTGCTGAAGGAATATCCTCATTCTGCCATGAGACTGTAAAAAAATTCTTATGGCATCTATTACCAGCATACTCCATAGGTCCTGTATTAGTTGATATATATATTTTCCCACTATTTAAAACTAATGGCATTACAGGAAGCAAAACATTAGAAAAAACCATTCCTGTCAACAGGTCAACCTTATCTCTTTTTATTAATCTATCTGCTGCCTGCCTGCCTTCACTTGCTTTTTGCTGATCGTCCGCTATGATCAGTTTGACTGGTACCCCGCCAAGCTTATTATTACTAACTGACAAAGCCAGCTCAAACCCATCTTTAATCTCATTCCCCAATGCCGCCCCTGGCCCTGATAAAGTAGAGAGCAAGCCAATTTTCAACTCATCTGCAAGCGCCAACCCATTGGAAATGATTAACGCACTTAGTGCTGTCCCTATATAAAACCTCTTCATGTCTCGCTCCTTTAGTCAGTGATTACCCTTGATATGCTCTTCCAATGGTATATAAATCTTTTATTCTTATAGAATGAAACTACTTTATGTCTAAACTATATTAGATAAGGAGACAAAATAGCACTAGCCATATCTGGCACGTTCTATCCATATTAAGAAAACAAATGGAGACATAAAAATGACTTCTTGGCTGCTCAATGGGCTAAAAAACCTTTATTCTAAGAACCCTATTTTTGAGTCCTCTGATCCCGATTTCACAGCGGAAGGAACAGCCCAAGCACTCAAAGAACATCAACTAATTTGGAAAAATGGAAAAGTAGATTCCGTTTTACGCTGTATTGAACTCGGTGAACTCTCTTTTATGATGCTTCGGTATGGTGCTGCCGTACATGTATCACCTGACTATCTCAAAGATTTTTATTTATTTCAGGTGCCAACTTTAGGTAGGTCTCTTATTGGAGTTGGAGACAAAGTCGTACAAGCCAACCCGCAAACTGCGGGCATTATCTCTCCCATGCAACCTCTTTCTTTAGACTGGGATAAAGGCTGTGAGCAATTTTTAATAAAAATTCCTAAATCTCTAATAGATCAAGCCTACATGCAACTATTGGATATTGCTCCTGATGATCTAATTATTTTTGATCCCTCTTATTCACTCAATACGCCCCATGGTCAAGCTTTGCAACATCAGATCAGCACGATTTTATCGTATGCTTCTCAAAAAAATGCTTATCCTGATCAGTGGTTTGCAAATATACAAGCCAACTTATTACAGCACTTACTGCTCACACAACCTAATAATTACTCCCGACTATTCCATCACTCTCCTGCTATGACAGGACAAAGGCGATTACGAGTCGCTCGTCATTACATACATCAAAACTTAACAAGATCAATAAGACTTGAGGAGATTGCTCAAGCTTGTAACTCAAGTATACGCAGTATGACTGAAGCTTTTCGACTACATCTCAACATGAGCCCAACCCAATATATACGTGAAGCCCGCCTTGCAGCAGTCCGTCAGGAGTTACTAAAAGCTCCTTCCAATGCTACTGTGACTGATATCGCAACAAAGTGGGGATTTACCCATTTAGGGAGATTCAGTGCATGGTATAAGCAGATGTATCATGAATCTCCCTTAGATACATTAAAGAAATAAATTAGCGCCCAGCGGTTAAAGCTACCCGATGCTCAACTTTTTCTAAGTGTTCAACGGCACCGGCTTCTTTAGCCAGCTGATACATCTCATCGATCCCCACCGTAACTAAAACCTCTCCAGTCTCATCTAGAATCTGGAGAGGGCCATGAAAAATAGCTAGCATTAAAGCACCTTCATCTGAACCTGGGGCGTGAGTAACACCACCTGCCTCTAACATAAAATCATTCTCGAAAACCTCTCCATTATCATAAAAAAAAGATCCTTTAAGCATAAATATTTCCACTGCTCCCAAGTGCTTATGAGGGGCAAATCGCGAGCCAGGATCGAAGGTATTCAAAACAACCATATACCCTCTATTTTCATCAAAATTGAGGATCTTATATTGAATTCCCTCTAACCCTGGCTTGTTGAGACGAGTCCACGGGATCTGATCAGTTCGAGTAATAAACCCACCATCATCTAACTTACAATGAATGGCATTAACAATTTTATTATCACTCATGGCATCCTCCTTTTTATTCAAGTCCTTTAAACTTAAACAAAGACTGCTCGCCCTCCAATCCATTTTCGGCAATTACCAGCCATTTCGAGCAAAAAAAAACCCCTCGGTGACAGAGAGGGGTTAATATCAGTAAAAGGCATATTTAATCAAGCCGAATTCCTTCGTGCAAAGCGCAAATACCTGCCGTTAAGTTAAAATACTGTACGCGCTCTAATCCCACGTCACGCATCATTTGTGCCAGGGTTTCTTGATCTGGGTGCATGCGAATTGATTCCGCTAAATAACGATAGCTGTCCTCATCTTGTGCTACGATTTTTCCTATCTTGGGCAAGATATTAAATGAATACCAATCGTAAGCTGGCGCCAAAGGTTTAGCAATTTGAGAAAACTCGAGTACAAGTAATTTCCCACCAGGTTTTAACACCCGATACATTTCTGCCAACGCCTGATCTTTGTGTGTCATATTGCGCAAGCCAAAAGCCACACTGACACGATCAAAATAGCCATCAGGAAAGGGAAGATACTCAGCATCACACACAGCAACTGGTGTCACAATACCCTTGTCTAGCAGACGATCTCGCCCAACACCTAACATAGAGCTATTAATATCAGTTAGCCAAACCTGGCCACTGGGACCGACTTTGCGAGCAAAAGCCTTGGAAAGATCGCCCGTACCACCGGCGATATCCAGAATTTTCATACCCGGTCGCACTGCGGCGCGACCAATAGTGAACGATTTCCAAATGCGATGCAGTCCACCTGACATCAAATCATTCATGACGTCATAGCGCTGCGCTACTGAGTGAAAAACCTCTGCAACTTTGGTGGCCTTTTCATGCTCAGCGACCGTTTGAAAACCAAAGTGCGTGGTTTCAGTAGACTGGGGTTGAGGTGTTTTATTTTCCATGATGCTGTAATCGTACCGTAAAAAGCCACTAAAAAGCGAAGCGTCCGCTGAAAAAGTCCATATATTTACATCGAATTTTCACAAACCTGAAACATTAACGCCATATTATGGAGCTATTGTTAATTATCTCAGTTTTATTTCAGCACCATGAGCACCACTATTCTTGTTATTGAAGACGAACCCGCGATCCAGGAACTAATTGCGGTGAATTTATCCTTTGCCGGCCACAAGGTATTACGGGCTTATGATGCCGAGCAGGCACAAACCTTGATTCTTGCTGAGCTGCCTGATCTTATTTTACTCGACTGGATGCTTCCTGGCGCATCAGGTATCACACTAGCTAAAAAACTACGCTCCGATGAGCGCACACGACAAGTGCCTATCATTATGCTTACTGCCAAAGGCGCGGAATCCGACAAGGTGGATGGCCTAGAAGCTGGCGCGGATGATTACATCACCAAACCCTTTTCCCCTAAAGAGTTACTAGCTCGCATCAAAGCCGTTTTACGTCGACGCGCTCCGCAATTAACCGATGATATCATTGAAATCGGCAGTCTACGCTTAGACCCCACTACGCATCGGGTGACGGGGGATGAAAAAACGCTTACCATTGGGCCTACAGAATTTCGTTTATTACATTTTTTCATGACCCACACAGAACGTGTTTTTTCACGAGCCCAGCTTTTAGACAAAGTTTGGGGGGATCACGTTTTTGTTGAAGAGCGCACAGTAGACGTGCATATTCGACGCTTGCGCAAAGCGCTTGAACCAAGTGGCCATGATGCTCATATTGAAACCATACGTGGCGCTGGCTATCGTTTTGCAGCCGTTTTACCAGAGCGCCCCAATAAATAAACCACCGTTATGAAGAAAACCCTGAGCACCGTCAGTTTATGGGCCCTCCTCTCACTGGCTTTAGGTCTATGGCTAGGCGCAGCCATAGGATGGGGCGCATTTGCACTCGGCCTACTGACTCTGGTGCTCACGAGTGGACGCCAACTTCAAAAGATCCAGCTTTGGGTACGAGACGTAGACGCCGCCCCTCCAGCTGCTGTTGGCCCTTGGGACGATATATTAGCGCCTATCTATCGACGCCTTAAACAAAATCGCGAACAAATTCAAACTCTCAACCGCCATTTAGAAGGCATGATGATGGCGGCCGAGGCCTTACCCGATGGCGCCGTGACCTTGGACCAGTCCATGACTATACAATGGTGCAATAAAACTGCCAGTCAACATCTTGGCTTAAATCTGGCGACAGATCGGCATCAAAGTATTTTTAATATTGTTCGTACCCCTGAGTTTGCACATTATGCGCATACTCGCCAATGGGATCAGCCTTTATTACTACATATCAATCAGCGCGGTCAGGAACGTGCTCTTTTATTGCAGCTGACTCCCTATGGTTTCGGCCAATTTTTACTCGTCACCCGAGATGTCACCCAAGTCGAAAAACTCGAAACCACACGCAAAGATTTTGTAGCCAATGTTTCCCATGAGTTACGGACACCACTAACAGTGCTTCTGGGCTTTTTAGAAACGCTACGCGATATGCCCGCTGACTCCTTGCCTATGGAACAGCGAGTACGCTATGAGCAAATGATGCTAGAACAAGCCCAGCACATGCAAGCTATTGTGTCGGACCTATTAACCCTATCGACCTTAGAGTCTTCTCCTACAGCTGAAAACACCGCCGTGCCCCTTAACTGCGTTATCGAGCAAGCGCTGCAGCGAGCCAAAGCCCTATCTGATGGTCAACATGTTTTTGTCACATATATCGATGACAATCTCTGGGTTGAGGGCGCAGAAACCGAATTAGCCTCTGCTATAGGTAACTTACTGACTAATGCCATACGCTATACGCCCAAAGACGGCACGATTACAACGAGCTGGGTACTTAATGAGGACGGCTCCGCCACCTATTCCGTTCAAGACACAGGGATTGGCATTGCCCCTCAAGATATTCCTCGCCTGACGGAACGATTTTATCGCGCAGATAAAGGACGCTCACGTGCGACAGGAGGCACAGGACTAGGCTTAGCTATTACTCGCCATGTCGTTGCGCGACACCAAGCTGAGCTCGATATTAAAAGCCGTTATGGCGCTGGTAGCACCTTTAGCATCCATTTTCCTAAAGAGCGAGTTCGCTTTGCTAACACATAAGGCTATGATAGAGGCGTAAGAACACTCATTATGGAGATCCATCGTGTCACAAACAGAATTACGTCCATTTCACTTAGCTTTCCCCGTACGCGACCTAGAAGAAGCGCGTGAGTTTTATGGTAAAAAACTCGGCTGTCCAGAAGGTCGATCTTCTGATCAATGGATCGATTTTAATTTATATGGCCATCAAATCGTGGCACACTTAGCACCTAATGAATGCAATCCTGTCGCCACCAGTGATGTGGACGAACACAATGTGCCGGTGCGACATTTTGGTGTGGTCTTAGATATGCCCACTTGGGAGGCTCTAGCCGACCGCCTTAAAAAAGACGGCACGGAGTTTGTTATCGAGCCATATGTGCGCTTTAAAGGCCAACCCGGGGAGCAAGCCACCATGTTTTTCATGGACCCCTCTGGTAACGCCTTGGAGTTTAAAGCTTTTCACTCTTTAGATTCATTATTTGCCAAATAAAAAAGCGGGCTTAGCCCGCTTTTTTATTCACTATAGAAACAGTTTATACGCTGGATTATCACTTTCATTCCAATAAGGATAACCAAGCTCATCTAAAAACACCCTAAAATCTTTTTTGTCGGCTGGTGGTACTTGGATCCCTACTAGAATACGCCCATAATCATCACCCTGATTACGATAATGGAACAAACTGATATTCCACTCTGGGTTCATACAACTTAAAAAACGGCGCAACGCTCCAGGCCGCTCAGGAAACTCAAAGCGGTATAACACTTCGTGATGTGCCAAATCAGATTTACCGCCCACCATATAACGCAAATGGGTTTTAGCCATTTCATTATTCGTCAAATTAAGCGTAGGAAAGCCCTGATCCATAAAATGCTGCTCTAAATGATCGATTTCCTGTGCGGATTGTATTTGTAATCCCACAAAAACATGAGCCGTCTCTGCATCGGAGATACGGTAGTTAAACTCGGTGACAGACCGATCCCCCAAAGCCTCGCATAAACGTAAAAAACTTCCATGCTTTTCAGGGAGTGTGACAGCAAAAAGCGCCTCTCGCGCTAAGCCTACTTCGGCACGCTCCGCAACAAAACGCAAGCGATCAAAGTTCATGTTTGCCCCAGAGGTGATGGCAATACATGTTTTTCCTGTAAGCTGATGCTCACGGATATATTTTTTGGCTCCCGCCATGGCTAAAGCCCCTGCGGGCTCCAACACACTACGTGTATCTTGGAAAACGTCTTTAATCGCTGCACAAATCGCATCCGTATCTACCAACACAAAGTCATCCACGTATTTTTGTGTTAGTTTAAACGTCTCTGACCCTACCTGCTTGACAGCAGTGCCATCCGAAAATAACCCCACGTCATTTAACACCAAGCGACGTTTCGCTTTAACACTGCGCTGCATGGCAGCGGAATCTTCGGTTTGTACCCCAATAATCTTAATCTCTGGGCGTAACTGTTTAATATAAGCGGCTACCCCCGCAATTAAACCGCCCCCACCAATAGGCACAAAAATCGCATCAATGGGCCCGGGGTGCTGATGTAAAATCTCCATACCGATCGTACCTTGGCCCGCAATCACATCCGGATCGTCAAAAGGGTGAACAAAAGTTAACCCTTCTTTTTCCATTAAGGTCACCGCATGGTCATAAGCATCGGTAAAACTTTCCCCTGCCAATACCACTTCGCCACCCAAATTGCGCACGGCTTCAATTTTTAATTGAGGGGTGGTGACAGGCATCACAATCACCGCACGAATACCTAAACGTTTAGCTGAAAAGGCTACGCCTTGCGCATGGTTACCAGCCGAAGCCGCAATAACCCCTTTAGCTAAGTCTTCTGCCGGCATCTGAGCCATTTTGTTATATGCACCACGTAACTTAAAGCTAAAAACCGCCAATTGATCTTCGCGTTTAAGTAAAATACGGTTATTAAGTTGGGCAGAAGCCAAAGGAGCGAGCTCTAAAGGTGTCTCTGACACCACATCGTAGACCTTAGAAGTCAAAGTACGTTTAAGATAGTCGTTGGACATAATGGGTAGATTCTTTACTCTATACCGCTTAACACGGCAAAAATAGACGCGATTAAAACAAAAAAGAATAACATATGCACACTGAAAATAGGCGTAGCTCGCCTTTTTATGCTGTATTTTGATTTGGAATTACATGGAAGCGTGGACACACAATACCGTACTGTGGCTTTTACAGGTTTTAGCTTTACCTGAAATTGGTCTCAGTGCCATATTTATCATTAGCTTGGTTTCAGCCACGCTACTCCCCTTAGGCTCCGAACCCGCGGTTCTTGCCTATGTCACCCTAGCCCCAACCATGTTTTGGGCGGCTATTGTCGTGGCAACAATAGGCAACACCCTAGGGGGAGCCATCAGCTACTGGATGGGCCTAGGCGCCGTCAAAACCTATGAAACATGGCGTGAAAAACACCCACATGATGACAAACAGTCGCATTATGCACAAAAAACCGGTGGACGTTGGCATCAGCAGATCAGCCAGTGGCTACAAAAACTCGGACCTAAGGCGCTATTGTTTTCATGGCTG
Organism: Paenalcaligenes sp.; assembly: GCF_030152715.1. Taxonomy (NCBI): domain Bacteria; kingdom Pseudomonadati; phylum Pseudomonadota; class Betaproteobacteria; order Burkholderiales; family Alcaligenaceae; genus Paenalcaligenes; species Paenalcaligenes sp. The sequence continues at coordinate 5,794 of NZ_JASLIX010000031.1, read as the reverse complement.
CCTATTGTTGGCGATCCGCTTTGTGCAATAGCCGGCTGGATGCGCATGCCTTTGCTCCCCAGTTTAATTTATATGGCGATCGGCAAATTTTTACGCTATACCATCATGACAGCAGCGATTATCTGGATACTGCCCCATTTGGGCTGGGCTTAAATGAACGGAACGCGCCATAAAAACCACAACTCACTGCACCCAATTGCAGTGAATGATTTACACTAAAGGGTTCTCTTATTGCTTAATCTTTCTCAAGGCTTTTAGTCAGAACATTATGAATGCTCCGGTCGCCAGCCAATTTTTAGCCGCTAATGCGTCTGAATCCACTCATCGTTTACGCGAAATCCCTTACAACTATACTTCGTACTCCGATCGCGAGATCGTACTACGCCTGCTTGGAGCAGAAGCCTGGGAAAAGCTATCTGAGCTGCGCTCAGAGCGTAAAACTGGCCGCTCAGCTCGTATGTTATTCGAAGTACTAGGTGATATTTGGGTAGTGCGTCGCAACCCTTACTTACAAGATGATTTGCTGCATAACCCTAAGCGTTTGCAACAGCTCATCGAAGCATTAAGCCATCGGCTCAACGAAATCAATGCTCGCCGAGAGATCGAGGTTCCGGAGCGTGACCATAAAGTCCTCACCCTACTTTCTGCCGCACGCCAAGCGGTTAACGATTTTGAGCGAGCCTTTCACGAGGCTCGAGAACTACGCCAACAAATCCAAAAACGCCTAGCCAATATCACCGCCAAAGACAATATTAAATTTGATGGGCTATCTCGCGTCTCGCATGTTACTGATGCCACCGACTGGCGCGTCGAATACCCATTTGTGGTCTTAACCCCTGACTCCGAAGAGGAAATCGCCGCGTTGGTCCGCGCCTGTATTGAATTACGCCTTACCATTATTCCTCGTGGGGGCGGCACCGGTTATACCGGCGGAGCCATCCCACTAAGTGCACGCTCGGCCGTCATCAATACAGAAAAACTAGACGCTATCGGCCCCGTGGAATGTATTCAACTACCCGGTGTCAGCGAGCCAACTCATACCATCTTAACCGGTGCCGGTGTCGTCACGCGGCGGGTCGATGAAGCCGCCCAAGCGGCAGGACGCGTTTTTGCAGTGGACCCTACCTCTGCCGATGCTTCCTGTATCGGGGGCAACGTAGCCATGAACGCTGGTGGCAAAAAAGCGGTACTCTGGGGCACTGCCTTGGATAACCTAAGCTGGTGGCGTATGGTTGATCCTGAGGGCAACTGGCTCGAGGTCACGCGCATTAATCATAACTTAGGCAAAATTCACGAGGTCGAAGAGGCTGTCTTTGAACTGCACTGGTACGATGGCGCACATGCGCCTGGCGCAAAGCTGCTACGCCAAGAAACCCTGACGATTGCTGGTCACCGTTTCCGTAAAGCCGGCTTAGGCAAAGACGTCACGGATAAATTTTTAGCTGGCTTGCCAGGTGTACAAAAAGAGGGCTGTGACGGCATCATTACCGCAGCACGCTGGATTTTACATCGCATGCCCGAACAGACCCGCACTGTTTGTTTAGAGTTCTTTGGCTCGGCTCGCCATGCCGTACCCGCTATTGTTGAAATCAAAAACTATCTCGACCATGAAGGCAAAGCCATGGGCGCTTTGCTTGCTGGTCTGGAACATCTTGATGAGCGTTATCTGCGTGCAGTAGGCTATGCCACCAAAAGCAAACGTAACGGCCTACCCAAAATGGTACTAATTGGCGATATCGTTGGTGATGATGAAAATGCCGTTGCCAAGGCCGCAAGTGAGGTCATACGTTTAGCCAACTCACGTCATGGCGAAGGCTTTGTAGCAGTCAGCGCCGAAGCGCGTAAACGTTTTTGGTTAGATCGTGCTCGCACAGCCGCCATTGCCCGCCACACCAATGCGTTTAAAATCAACGAGGATGTCGTAATTCCTCTCGAGCGCATGGGCGAGTACACGGACGAAATCGAGCGCATTAACATCGAGCTTTCTACTCGAAATAAACTACGCCTTATTGATGAAATCGAGCAGTTTCTCAATGGTGATCTACCCATAGGCAAAGTTGTGGATCATGATGATGCCGTGCATACTCGTGAAACTGTGCTCGAGGATCGTCGCCACGATGCGTTAGCAACTTTACAGCAAGTACGTCAACGCTGGAGCTGGCTCTTGCATCATCTAGACGCTAAGGTTAAGGATCACTTACACACCCTGCAAGAGCTTGCCGTCCCCAACTTTTCTGCTCTCCAAGCCCGCTTATCTGAACAGCCCGAGGTCCACATAATTGAGCTGTTACAAGATCACACCATCCGTATTTCATGGAAAACAGAAATCCGCGCGGCCATGGAAAAACATTTTCCTGGGGCTGATTGTGCGGCGGTCTTAGCGCAGATCCAATCTATTCATGATCGCGTCCTGCGTAGTCGTGTTTTTGTGGCGTTACACATGCACGCTGGCGATGGTAACGTACATACCAATATTCCCGTAAACTCTGATGATTACGGCATGCTCCAAGAAGCCAATGAAACGGTAGCGCGCATTATGCAAATCGCCCGTCGTTTAGATGGTGTTATTTCTGGCGAGCATGGGATTGGCTTAACTAAGTTCGAATACCTCACCCAAGAGGAGCTCCAGCCCTTCCAAGACTACAAACGTCGCATTGACCCCGAAGGACGCTTTAATGCAGGTAAGCTCATGCCGGGAGCAGACTTATCTCAGGCCTGGACGCCTAGTTTTAACCTATTAGGCTACGAATCCCTGATTATGCAACGTAGCGAAATTGGTGCTATCTCCCACGCAATTAAAGACTGTTTACGCTGTGGCAAATGTAAACCCGTCTGTGCTACTCATGTACCCCGTGCTAATCTGCTTTACTCGCCTCGCAATAAAATTCTTGCTACCTCTTTGCTGATTGAGGCTTTTCTTTACGAAGAGCAAACACGCCGGGGCATCAGCCTTAAGCATTGGGAAGAATTCGAGGACGTGGGGGATCATTGCACGGTCTGCCATAAATGCTATAACCCGTGTCCCGTTGATATCGACTTTGGGGACGTTTCTATGGAAATGCGGCATCTGCTGCGCCGCATGGGCAAAAAATCAGCAAACCCAGGCACCGCTGCCGCTATGTTCTTTTTGAATGCTAAATCCCCAAAAGTCATCAATGTGACGCGTAAAGCCATCGAGGTAGGCTATAAGGCACAACGCCTAGCTCACGACCTGCTCGCCGTGCCCGCACGCAAGCAAAGCGCACACCCGCCGGCCTCGGTAGGCAAAGCCCCTATTCAAGAGCAAGTGATTCACTTTGTGAATAAAAAAATGCCTGGTGGTTTGCCTAAACAACCTGCTCGTAAGCTACTTGATATTGAAGACCCCAATTACGTCCCTATTATTCGAGACCCCTACAAAACCACGACAGAAAGCGAGGCCGTATTCTATTTTCCAGGCTGTGGGTCCGAGCGTCTGTTTTCTCAGGTTGGGCTAGCTACTCAAGCCATGCTCTGGCACGCGGGTGTTCAAACCGTACTACCACCCGGCTACCTTTGCTGTGGTTACCCCCAACGTGGTAATGGCGACTTTGAAAAAGCGGATCAAATGATCACAGACAACCGCGTTTTATTCCACCGCATGGCCACCACACTTAACTATCTGGATATTAAAACCGTGGTGGTCAGCTGCGGCACCTGTTATGACCAATTATCCATGTATGAGTTTGAGAAAATCTTCCCAGGCTGTCGCCTCATAGATATTCACGAACTGCTTTTAGAAAAAGGCATTAAGCTCGACGACGTTAAAGGCGTGCGTTATATGTACCACGACCCTTGCCACACCCCTATGAAACAGCAAGATCCAATGCGCACGGTCAAAGCCTTAGTGGGAGAGCCCACGATCAAGTCTGAGCGCTGCTGTGGCGAATCCGGCACTTTGGCTGTTACGCGCCCCGATATTTCCACACAGATTCGCTTCCGCAAGCTCGAAGAGCTTCAAAAAAACCAAGCAACGATCGCTGCGGACACCGATCACACAGAAGTCAAAATGTTGACCTCTTGCCCATCCTGTCTACAAGGCCTGGCTCGCTATCAGGGAGATACAGGAATCGAAGCGGACTACATTGTGGTAGAGATGGCTAAACATTTACTTGGTGAAAATTGGATGGCAGATTATGTGAAAAAAGCCAATGCCGGGGGGATTGAGCGCGTTTTAGTTTAATGCCGCCCTCACAAAAAAGCCTGCACGGTTATCGTTGCAGGCTTTTTTTTATAAACGCGCCTGGCGAATTTTTTCTTTTACGATAGGATAAGAAAAATAAGCAAATGCCATCACCCCCACCACACTGACCAGCCAGACCCCTAACAGCTGCCAATGCCAATAAGCCTGTTTTGTTAGCTCAATTCCCACAGAGAAAAAAGTCATGCTTAATAATGCCATGGCTGCAGCTACCGTGCCTTTGGCCACGGGCGATGACATCAACGCAAAACGGTATAACACCCCAAAACTGAGCCCCTCGCCAAAAGCGATCAAACTCATGCCCACAATCAGTGCCCATAACACGTAAACCGGCCAAATTATTCCTAGGCCCATTATCACAACCCCAGCCAGCACAAAGGGAAAGCCGATTTGCACGGTGCGCCCTAAAGGCAGTCGGTCCACCCAACGCGCTACGGTTAAATTGCCTAAAATCAACCCGCCTAACACAGGAATTTGACTCAACGCATACTGACCGCTACTCAACCCTAACCCCTCGATTAAAAAAACGGGGGATAAGGCAATCCACAACATGACGGGTAAAGCCAACATCGGGCCCGATAGGGCCAACACCACAAAAGTTCGATGCAGCAAAACCTGCTTAAAATCCTGCAAAATACCTAGCAAAGAACGCTTACGTCGTTGCTCTACCGCTAAGGTTTCCGGCATATGCTTAAATAAGCCAAATACAGCAAAACTGGACAAACAGGCTATGGCCACAAACCCCCAATGCCACGAAATATGCTCAATCATCACTGCCCCTATCACCGGGCCTAGCAGCGGGGCAAGCAGCGTAATATTCGCCATTAACGCCATCACTTTGACCGCTTGGGTTTCGGTGTAATGCTCTTGAATCGCCGCAAAACCCACTGCTGAAATCAGGGTTAAAGCGGTGCCTTGGAGCACACGCATCAACATAAACTGTTCAATTGATTGCGTAAACAAAATCCCTATGCAACATACAATAAAAAATACCGCCCCCCCAAGAAAGACCTTTCTTCGACCTAGCTGATCAGATAAAGGCCCCCAAATGGCGGCTACTAGCGCCCCACCCAGCAAATAAGCAGACATAGACGTGGGTGCCCAATGCGGGTCGACCCCAAAACCCTGCGTCACGCTCAACATAGCGGGCTGCACCAGATCGTTACCGATATACACAGCAAGCTCAAAAAAAGCAAAAGCAAGAGGAAATAAAAGCGTTTTAAAACTTAAAGAAATAGGTTGTGGCATGCTCATCACTACGCTTGGCTTCTGCGGCCAAGCCTTAGACCTAGTCTTTTATAAGATTAGGTAATATCAAAAGAAAAACGAGTTATTATTAAAACACGTATTGCAAATCATTATTATTACTTTTTAGCAAAAAAGAATATCAGCAAGCCGGATAGAATCAACCCTACCCCTACGATTTTTTGCCAATTAATCACGCGCACAGGCATATGAAACAAGCCAAATGAGTCAATAATTAACCCAAAAACCAACTGGCCTAAAATCATAAAAAACAGCATGTTTGCCACACCCAATTTGGGTGCTAAAAACACACTAGAAAAAACCAACCCA